>JAKFVC010000250.1 GCA_021732415.1 Planctomycetaceae bacterium | reverse complement strand
CCCCGGAGTACCAGGGCGAGGGGAGCAGTTTTCTTTATTTACTCAGTGTTTTTTGAGTATTTACGTTGTGTAGATTCCAATACCCTCGCGGGGGTGGTTCCCGCGCCTTTGCCCTACATATCGCGATATCGCGTGGAATTTGAATGGTTGAGACCTTGGGTTAGTGCAGAGGCGCGGGAACC
Organism: Planctomycetaceae bacterium; assembly: GCA_021732415.1. GTDB lineage: Bacteria > Planctomycetota > Planctomycetia > Planctomycetales > Planctomycetaceae > JAKFVC01. The sequence goes on along the minus strand of JAKFVC010000250.1, from coordinate 35,126 downwards.
ACTGGGGCGAGCCCAGTGGCGGAAAATCACCGCGCCGCGCTTACCTACTTCGATTTCGGAACCAACCTCAACCGGTCGTTGTACGTCTTCAGCTCCACCACTTCTTCCAGCATGTTGATGGAAAGCTGATGGAAACTCGCCTGCACCTGGGATTCTGACTGATGCACGATTTGACCATGCTGTCGATCGATCGCCAATAGCTGCCACTTCGTGCTGGCGCCGTCACTATTGTTCTCGAAGATTCGCGCCAGGCACAACACCACCGGTGAGTGATCCAATTGCTCGAGAATCAAATGCAGCCCCGAAACTGACTGCTTCCACTGCTCGGCTCCGGTGTTCCAATCGAACGAGAAAATCATCCCGTTGACGCGGATCGAGGGAAACGTGTCGATACTGCGATCATTCGGAAATTTATCGTCCCGGTGAGTCACCACCAGCAACTGGTCGTAGGTCGGAATCGTGTAGATCCGAGTGTGGCTGCGCAAAGCCGTAGTCGGCAGTTGGCCACACGGACGGACGGCCCCGGTTTCCAGATCGCACATCTGCAACTTGCCCTGCGGGTCGGCCAACACCAGCCGGTTTCCGGACAGAGACGACGCCAGAGTCTTCTGCGGCAACTCCAGCGACCACCGCGTGACCTTGTGCAACGGATCATACCGCATCAGCTTGAGGCACGCGGCCTTCGATGTTTCCAAGTCGGCGGGCACCATTTCCGCTCGGATAAAATCGTCGCCCACGCATCCAATCGACTTTTTACACATTTCGCCTAAACCGAGAATATTCAGGTCGCGACCATCCACCGCAGAATAAGCCGTGACCGCATCCTGGGCGGGATTCCACGCATAGATAACCTGCGGCCCCCCCAGCAACTGGGTTCCCGTCGGCAGGCTGGAACGGGTCCAGGCGACCTGGCCCGTGCGTGCATCCAGAACCACCAGCCGGCGGCGAATCAGGTAACACACATAGTGTTGATTACCGAAGCGGGTCGTCCCTTCCGTGGCGAATGTCGCCCAGTCGTCTCCCAGGGCCGAATCACCGCCAAATTGTCCCGAGCCACCACCGATCTGCCGCATCGGATAGGGCCCCCGAAAATTGCCGAACGCATCCTCGTTTTCGTCAGCGGCAGAGTGATCATCCACCACATGCGACCACAAGACCCGGCGTTCGGTCGGCGACAGGGCCGCAATCGAGCCTCCTTGAGACAAGATTACCTGGTGACCGGTCACATTCACATGGGCCAGGCTGGGCTCCGCATCGGAAGACGTACGAATGGGCAACGACCAGACCTTCTTTTCCGACCGGGCATCAATGACTTCAAAACGTGGATCCTGCGAGACAAATTGCAGGCGATGCTGCCGGAAGAACGGCAATCCCGATCCCTGCTGGTTGATGTCCTTATGCATGCTGCCGGTGTCGAAATTGCTGCCGGCACGCAGCGCCGTCAGTTCACGATTGTGCCAATCACAAAGGGGCTTGGTCTCGACCTCGGGCACGCGCCCCGCGGCCCGCAATTCCTGGACGTGCTGGCTCACCGTGTGGCTGTCATCCCAGGCCGCGGCGGCGTAGTCGCGTTCCAGCAACTGATAAAAATGAGCCGCGTCGGCGGCAAATCCCGCTTGCTGCCATAGTCCGGCCAGACGTTCGGTCGCCCAAACGCGCTGCTGCGGATCCCGCTGCAGGTCCACCAGCAAATTCTCCGCCCCCTGCCATTCGCCCGCCGCGATGAGCGTTCCGGTCAGATGTTTACGCATCTCTGCCGTCGCGGGATGAATGCCAAATAGGTCGAGAAATCCCTGCTGATGTTCCCGATCCTGGGCGAGTGCCACGACCCCGGCGTCTTGAATCAACTGATCCAACTCCGTCCGAACCTCTGCCGGTGCCAGCGCCAGCAATCCTTCAATCTTGCCGGCCGCCCACCGCTCGCCCTTGACCTTCCACAGACTCGCCTCCTGCGGGACAACCAAATCATCCCCATGCGCCTCCGCAAATTGCGAATAAACGCGAAACGCGCCGGTGAAGTCGCGCCGGCTGAGCAGTCGCTCGGCACGCAGCATTTCCACTGCCTGCAGTTCCGCCGGCTGGTCAGCCAGGCGAGCCAGATCGTCAAACTCCGCATCGCGCGCCGCCAGATCCTCGCGCACCAATGCCGACAGGGTCGTCACCACTGCGGCTCGATAACGCTGCCGTAGTTCTCCCGTCAGCTCATCTCCACGCACTTTCTGCAGAACTTCACGAGCGACCGGGTAGTGGCGATGCAATAGTTCCAGTTCCGCCTTCCGAACGGCAGCCGGAGCCGACTGTGGATCTGCGGTCAGTTGCTGCTGCAATTCGGCTTCTATCGACAGCTTGGGTTCGAAGGCTACCAACCCCTGGGGACTCAACGAAACCAACATCCCCCGATACATGGCCAGGTTCCCAAACTGGTTCATTTCGGGATCGGCCGACGACGGGAGATAGGACGTACCTTCCAGTTGCATCGTCTTCAAATTGATGGCCAGCAATTCGCCGGACGTCAACGGCAGGTAATAACGATCCTGCACCGCGACTCCGCGACCCGCGGGACGGGCATCGGCCGACTTGAAATTCAATGTGCGCCGCTGACTGGGCTTTTTGATGTTGATCGAACGAATCGACTGATCGTAGACGATCACGGCCTCGTCACCAAAAACTCCGGCCAGGAACAACGCCGAATTGCGGGGCTCTGTCCAGACCTGCTGGCCATCACTCAAGCTCAAACAGATCAGGCGTGATTCCTCCGGAGGCGTGAAGATCACCCGATCCCCGACGATCACCGGCGGTGCCGCGGCCCATCGTTCATTGAGGTTCGCCGGTTGCACGGCTTCGTCCTGGGGTTCCGCGTCGCTCTGGGAATTCAATTCCTGATAGCGATACGCCCACAGAATCCCATGCGTGCTGCGGTCAATGGCCACGATCCAGCCCACCGTGGTCGGGCACACAATCACACCATCACCCACAGCCACGGGGGCACTCAGCCATTGTCGCCCCACGTCCATGCTGATCTTGGTTTGCGAGTGAGCAATCAACTGCGACCAGCGCGGCTTACCAGTCGCCGCATCGAGCGCCTGTAGTCGAATCTCATCATTCTTCTCCGAGACGACAAACAAATCGCGACCGTCGACGACCGGCGCCCCGAAAAAGAACGTCCCTGCCAGCGGCAGTTCAAACGGATCATTGAGGCTCGGACCACCAACTTCCCAGGTACTGCGACCGGTCTGCAAGTCGTACGCCGTCAACCGATTGATCCCCAGCGGACGCCCCAGGGTATCGCTGTCCGGCAGGTCTTCCCCCCAGTACTGACCAGGCTGCAGATTGGTCATGACCGACAAATCTTCGATCACGAACAGCCGCTTCCCATCGGAGCTCAAGAGCCCATGATTGGCATTGCGAAACAGCAGATGGGTCAACGGATGATCCGAAACCGGCGAGTCTTCCAGTTCCTGCTGCAAGATCGCCACGGCCGGTTGTCCGAAGGGCAGGTTGAGTTCCTCATTCTGTCCGTTCCCGGCATCCCGCGCACTGAGCGCCGCCAGCACGTCCTCCGCCGCCGGCTCATCCGACGTTTCCCACAACAACTTACCCGTATCCGCGGCGACAACTTTCACCCCGCGGAGCGAGCGAAAAATAATCTTGCCATCCACCAGTAACGGGTTGAACGTGAAGATCGGAATGTCATCGCGATCTCGCAGATCAGAGATCAACTGTTTGACCCGTTCGCGAATGGCGAGGCTCAGCGACATCGGATAGGACCAGCGTGGCAGCAGCAAGGGCTCGCCGGCTGCCGCTTGACCCACGCGTCGCGCAGAGCCAAAAAACTGCGGCCAATCCTGCAGCGTGGGGGTCTGCGCCGCCGAGCGTTTCCCTTGAGATGTCAACCACACCGCGCGATCCACCGGCTGGCCCCCCAGCACGACCTTCTCCCCCGAGCCACGCGCCGGCTTACCCAGCAGTTTCCTCAACGCGGGCGATTCCGTTTTGTTCGCGACATATTCGGCCTTCATCCGCCAGACGGGATCCGCAGTCAGCGGCGCCCGCGATTCCAGCAACTCGCGCAGCCAGAACGCGGCGAGCCCCAACTCGCCCCGGTCCAGGTAGCGTGTCGCCAACAAATTGGCCGCTTGAAATCCGGATTCCGTCTGAAAATACCGTGTCGCCACCTGGGCCAGCGCGGCCGTAGAACCCGCCGCGATCGCCGCAGTCAATTCGCGTTTGGCCAAAGCACTATATTGAGATCGATAGCGTTCCAAGTCAGCAGCCGGCAACTTGGCCAGCAGCCGATGGGCCGCACTGCGAACAGAAATCAGCTTCCCGGGACTCGCTTCCCACAGCGCATCTTCAGGCAATTCGAGCAGCCGCTGCAGAGTCTCCAGCGCCTGCCGAGATTCCCCCGCTTTGATCTGCGTCTGCGCCTTTTTGAGCAAATTGCTCAGCTTCTGGTTGAACGGAGCCCGCGGATCACCGCGCTTGATTTTCCCCTTTTCCGACATCTCCTCGTCCGCATCGGACGCACCGCCGAAGAACAACCGCCTCAACAGATTGGGAAATTTGCCTTTAGGGTTCGCCACGTTCCCCTCGGCCCCCGGCTTCTCCTGCGGAACAGCTTGCTCCGGAGGCGCGGCTTCTTCTTTAGCCGGGGGAGGGTCTTCGGCCCCTTGCATTGGCAACGGGCACCAGCAACCCAGGGCGATCAATCCCGAGACGGCGCAACAGACCAGGACAATCGGTCGACAGCGGCCAACACCAGACATTTTCGTCACAACAAAACTCCTGGCCGGCAACACGAACAACCGGGCACCCTTGATTTTGACGCGTCACGACGGGTAAGGCAAGAAGGATCGTAGGATGGCCGCCCCGGCCGTCGTCTTCTTCCGAGTCGGGCATCGGCCCCCGTGGCAGACGCGGCTAGCGCTTTGTCAACGCATAATTTTGGGGTTGATCGCCAGTGTCGATCGTGTTCGATGCTTTATCGGACCAAGCACTGGCACAGCCAGTGGCACCCGAATTCCCGGTCTTAATGAGAAATTAGGCCGTATTGAAGCGTTCGCCCGGTGTCCGGTTTTCCCACGTACCCTTCCACTACGACATCGAAAAATCAATACGGTAAGATTCCTCAATACGCTGCTCTTTGGGTGCCACTGGCTGTGCCAGTGCCGGGCGTCACTCGACTCCCTCTTCGCAAAACAACGACATCCCAATTCTTGGCTGTGACGGTGCAGTTGCGTCTGCATTCCGATGCTGGCAGCGCCAGCCACGAAGCGCAGAACTAAAGTTAAACCACAATCATTGTCGGACTCGCAAGAATTCGACGGCCGGGGCGGCCATCCTACGGTCCGAGTTTCCCTCGCCAACCACTTGCGGCTACACTCAACTGGTCCATCCCTTCGAGCCTTCACGTGGAGTACTTTCGATGCCGTCGCGCTCTCGATGCATCCGTCTGCTGGTTTCGCTGATCATTCTTGGCGGTTTCGGATTCCCTGCGCTCAATTCAAGTTGGGCTGCCGAAACTCCGCGTCTGAAACTGCTGTTCCTGGGTGACAACGGCCACCATCAACCCGCCGTGCGATTCAAGCAACTGCAACCTGTCATGTCCGAACGAGGCATCGACCTGGTCTACACCGATGTCGCCGACGACCTCAATCCCGAGACTCTTAAGGGATACGCTGGACTGGTGATCTACGCCAACACCGAGAAGATCACCCCTGCTCAGGAAACGGCGTTGCTCGATTATGTGGCCAGCGGCAAGGGCCTGATTCCGTTGCACTGTGCTTCGTATTGCTTCCTCAACTCCCCTAAGTACATCGAACTCGTCGGAGCCCAATTCCAACGGCACGACACGGGGACCTTCCGCACAATCATCGCCGCCCCCGATCACCCCGTGATGCGGGGCTTCAAAGGTTTCGAAAGCTGGGACGAAACCTACTCCCACACCAAACACAACGAGAAAGACCGCACCGTCCTGGAATACCGCCAGGAAGGGGACCGGAAGGAGCCGTGGACCTGGGTGCGAACTCACGGGAAGGGCCGCGTCTTCTACACCGCCTGGGGACACGATCAGCGAACCTGGGGCAACCCCGGATTCCAGAACCTCGTCGAACGCGGCATCCGCTGGTCGGTCGGCGGAGACCCCAGCGTCGCTGGCACCTTTGTCGATCGCCCCGAAATGACGACGCTCGCCAAAGACCTCAAGCCGTTCGAATACATCGAAGCGAACGTCCCGTTTTATCCGCCCAACAAAACCCGGGGAACGATTACCGAGGGACCACGCAAGATGCAGTTGCCGCTGACTCCTGAAGAGTCCGTCAAGCACATGGTGACGCCGGTGGGCTTCAAGGTCGAACTGTTTGCATCAGAAGCCAACTTCGCCGGCAAACCCCTCGCCATGAACTGGGACGAACGGGGCCGCCTGTGGATGTGCGAAACCGTCGACTACCCCAACGAACTGCAACCAGCAGGGCAGGGCCGAGACCGTATCCGCATCTGCGAAGACACCGACCACGACGGCCGCGCCGACAAGTTCACCGTCTTCGCCGAGAACCTCAGCATTCCCAGCACGCTGACGTTCTATCGCGGCGGCGTGATCGTGCAGAACGGCACCGAAACCCTCTATCTCCGAGACAACAACGGCGACGATAAAGCCGACTTGCGCAAGGTCCTAGTGAAGGGCTGGGCCCTCGGCGACACGCACGGCGGAGTTAGCAATTTTCAATACGGTCTCGACAACTGGTACTACGGGATGCAGGGCTACAACAACTCGCAACCCGAACTGACCGACGGCCGCAAAGTCACCCCATTCCGCATGGGCTTCTTCCGCTTCAAGGTCGAAGGCGAGGGCGACAAAACCGCCGTCACCGACCTCGAATTTCTCCGTTCCACCAACAACAACACCTGGGGCCTGGGCATCAGCGAAGAGGGCCTGATCTTCGGCTCCACAGCCAACGGCAATCCCAGCGAGTTCATGCCAATCCCCAACCGTTATTACGAAGCAGTCCGCGGTTGGTCGTCCTCGGTACTGGGGGGCATCGCCGAAAGCAACAAGTTCGAACCCTTAGAATCAGCCGAAGTCCGCCAAGTCGACCATCACGGTGGATTCACAGCCGCGGCAGGACACGCCCTCTACACGGCTCGCAACTATCCCAAGGAATATTGGAACCGCGCAGCCTTCGTCACCGAACCAACCGGTCACTTGATCGCCACGTTCATGCTGCGTCCCGAGGGAGCCGGTTTCCGTTCGAAGAACTCATGGAATCTGCTCGCCAGCAACGACGAATGGACCTCACCGATCATGGCTGAGGTTGGCCCTGACGGCAACGTGTGGGTCATCGACTGGTACAACTACATCGTGCAGCACAACCCGACGCCCGCCGGCTTCAAGAACGGTAAGGGGAACGCGTACGAATCGGACCTGCGGGATAAGAAACACGGTCGCATTTATCGACTGACTTATCACGGGGGTGACAATGCCGAGCGCTCGAAATTACCGCCGCCTCTGATGTCACTCGACAAGGCCAAGCCGCAAGAATTATTGGCGGCGTTGAAGTCTGATAACTTCTTCTGGCGAAAGCACGCACAACGCCTGCTGGTGGAACGCGGTCAGCCCGATGTCGTACCCGAATTGGTCAAACTGGCGACTTGGCACGATGTGGACCAAATCGGCCTGACGCCTCGAGTCATCCATGCCTTACGAACATTGCATGGCTTAGGGGTCCTTGATGGAACCGAGAACCTCGCCCTGAAGCAGGCGCGATTCTCATTAGGACACCCTTCAGCAGGCGTGCGCAGGACGGCAATTCAAGTTCTGCCCTGGAAGCTGGATTTCCCGCCCGATTCCAGATTTCCCTTCGACCAGATCACGCGACGACTCGAAGACGAAGACCAACAAGTTCGTCTGGCCATGCTTCTGGCCTTGGCCGACGCGCCCGCTGATTCGGACTCAGCAGCAGCGCAAATCGCCTTCACATTTATCAGGCGAGGAGTTTCAGCCAAAGACAATCGCTTGTTGATGGAGGCCGCCGTCAGCGCTGCCGGTCGTCATGCTCGACCGTTGTTGAAGACAATCATCTCCAAAGACAACCCCTATTTCCAGCACCGTATGGATCCCCGGCGACGGCCGCAGATAGCAAACTTTCCACCTGAGGTATTGGAAATCATCGCTGAACATTATGCGCGCGGGGTCCCTTCCCAGATCGTCAAGGAATTGGTCGCGACTCTCGATCCCATCCAGACTGACGTCGCCGCGCCAATACTAACGGGCCTGGCCCGGGGATGGCCCAAGAACAAGGCATTGGGACTCGACGCCGAGGACGAGAAAACCCTGGTTGAATTGTGGAAACAAATGGACTCTCCCTCCGGACGCGGGGCGTTGTTTAATCTGGCATCACGCTGGGGATCCAAGTCACTGGAAAGTCATGTGGCAGCGCTCTCCAAAAATCTGCTCACCATCGTTGCGGATCCCGAGCAGCGTGCGGATCGGCGAATTGGTTCAGCGAAGGATTTAATGTATTTCCGGCCCTTGGACGAAGCCGCCCCCGCCGAATTGCTCAAGCTCATTAGTCCTCGGCTGTCGTCAGAATTGTCTCAAGGCTTCCTCGAAGCCGCCGGCACTAGCGAATCGCCCACAGTAGGAGCCAACATCGTCGGCAGCCTGGCCTCGCTCACGCCCGCGGTCCGGCCTGTCGCCATCCGCCTGTTGCTCAGCCGCACCGACTGGACCAAGGCCTTGCTGGATGGGCTCGAGGCCGGCCAGCTTCAACTCAGCGAGTTATCCCTGGACCAAAAGCAGGCTCTGGGCAATCACGTCGACAAGGAACTCCGCGAACGAGCCAAACCGCTCCTGGCCAAGGGTGGCGGATTGCCCAATCCCGATCGGCAGAAGGTGGTCGAGGAACTGACGCCGCTCACCAAGGTGATGGGGGATGCTGTGGCGGGTAAGGCGATCTTCAAGAAGACCTGCTCCAAGTGCCACACGCACAGCGGCGAAGGGACCCGCATCGGGCCTGATCTGACCGGCATGGCCGTGCATCCCAAGCTGGAACTGTTGATCCATCTGATCGACCCCAGCCGCAGTGTCGAAGGCAATTTCCGCATCTACACCGTGGCCACCGAGGACGGCAAAGTCTACAGCGGGCTGCTCGCGTCGGAATCGAAAACGGCGATCGAACTGATTGACTCCGAAGCCAAGAAACACACCATCCTGCGCGAAAATATCGAGGAGTTGGTCTCCTCCACCAAGTCCCTGATGCCCGATGGATTCGAAAAGCAACACACCAAGGAAGAGATTGGCAATCTCCTGGAATTCCTGACTCAACGCGGCAAATTCCTACCCATTCCGCTCAACAAGGCGGCCACGATTGTCAGTACCAAAGGCATGTTCCACAGCGAAGATTCGGACGTCGAACGGTTGATCTTCGACGACTGGTCTCCCAAAACGATCGAGGGAATCCCGTTCGTGCTAGTGGATCCTCAAGGGACCCGCGTACCGAACGTGATCCTGTTGAATGGCTCCAACGGCACCATCCCGCCGAAGATGCCCAAGCAGGTGACACTCCCCTGCAACGCACCCGCCAAGGCCATCCACATGCTCAGCGGGGTGAGTGGCTGGGGTTTCCCGATCGGCGAGAAGGGTTCGGTCAGCCTGATCGTGCGACTGCATTACGCCGATGGTTCAACCGAAGACCACCTGTTGAAGAACGGCGAACACTTCGCCGACTACATCCGCCGAGTCGACGTCCCCGAATCCAAGCTGGCGGCCATGCTGCGTGGCCAGCAGATCCGGTATCTCGCGGTCCATCCGAAACGGCCTGACGTGATCAAGGAAATCGAACTGGTAAAAGGTCCCGACGCCACAGCCCCTGTCGTCATGGCGGTCACGGTGGAGTCACCATAGCACCCCCGTGGCCGACGCTGCCAGCGTCGGTGCGCACTGCGAGGCTCCGCCGAGCCGCCCCGTAGCCCGACTCTCTGAGTCGGGTGTATGAAAACGAAGATACCCGACTCGGAGAGTCGGGCTACAGGTTCGGCTGACGCCGACGCTGGCAGCGTCGGCCACGGGGGCGCCTTGCAACTTCCCGATTGATGCACGATCTTTGACGCCGTCGACAACTTTCCACTCGCAATACAAAAGGAATCCAGCATGTTCGCTCTACGCCGGATTGGTCTCATCGCACTCGGTTGTGTACTGAGTTCCGTTTCACTCGCCTCGGCCGAGGACAAACTCAAGGTCCTGCTCATCGACGGGCAGAACAATCACTCGTGGCAACAGACGACCCCCATTCTCAAATGGTCCCTGGAAGATTCGGGCCGGTTCGTGGTGACGGTCAGCAGCGCTCCTGGACCGGGTGCTCGTCAGCCAGCGCCCCCCAAGGCCGATGCCACAGCCGAACAGAAGGCGGCCTATGAAGCGGACGTCGCCAAAGCAAAGGCGGACGCGGCCAACTACAAGACCGACAAAGAGACCCAGTGGGCAGCCTGGAAACCGCAGTTCAAGGACTATGACGTGGTCGTGTCGAACTACAACGGCGACCTATGGCCGGCTGCCGCTCGCAAGGATTTCGTCGATTATGTTCGCAACGGCGGAGGATTTGTCTCGGTTCACGCCGCCAACAATTCGTTCCCGGACTGGCCAGAATATAACGAAATGATCGGCATCGGCGGCTGGGGCGGACGCAACGAAAAGTCAGGTCCTTATGTTCGCTTCCGTGATGGTAAGATCGTCAAGGACACCAACCCCGGCCCCGGCGGCGGCCACGGAGCCAACCATTCATTCGTCGTGGAACTGCGTGATGCCGAGCACCCAATCGTCAAAGGCCTGCCCGCCAAATGGATGCACGCCCCGGATGAACTCTACGACAAACTCCGCGGCCCGGCCGAACATCTGACGGTCCTCGCGACCGCCTACTCGGACAAGAAAACCGGCGGCACAGGCGAAAACGAACCGATGCTGCTGGTCACCGATTTCGGCAAGGGCCGAGTCTTCCACACGACCCTCGGCCACGGCACCAACTCGATGGAGGGCCTCGGATTCCAAATCACTTTGCTGCGTGGGACCGAATGGGCCGCGACCGGCAAGGTGACGATCCCGGCTCCCAAGCCGGAAGACTTACCAGTTGACAAACCAGCCACGCGCCCGATGCCAGCGAAGTAAGTGCGTGTTTGAAAAGCCAGTTTTCGGGAGGGCGAGGCTCCCGCCGAGCCTAGTACGACCACAGGTCGGCGTCCGCCGGAGGCACCCGTTCGATGCCTCCGGCGGACGCCGAGCTAAAGCTCGTCTTAGGCTCGGCGGGAGCCTCGCCCTCCCATCGCAATCACGCTCGAATTGAATGTGAGGCTACGAGAAGGCCCCTTATTCCTTAAACCGCTCCCAGAGGTCCCAGGACGCTTCTTCCAAACGCACCATGGGAGCATACAGCGGTGACGTGCGAATCGCGGTGGCGTTTATGGACAGGCGGTTGTCCGATATCCGAGAATCGAATCGCGAGTAAATCTTCGTTTTCCGATTCGAAAAATCGTGCAGGCTGAGCACCTGCCGAGACCCAATCTGCTCGTACCACCGCATCAGGGCATAGGTCGATACGTACGTCGTCAACAGAATTCCCACGATCGCCAAGGTGTTAGGCCACCGCACGGTCAGCGCAGGAGATTCCAAGCTCTCCGACGCGGAATGACAATCTGATCGCTCAATTAAGGCAGACGCGCTGGGCGGCATGAAATAACGCTGATCTATGAAGCTGGAGGTATTCAGGACACTTCGATAAACATCGAAACCATCATCTGAATCCAGCAGTCCACCGGCAGCAAGAGCAAATTGCGCCATCGAGCAACGCCGTGAAGCATGTTTCGACGTAATGGGAGGGCGAGGCTCCCGCCGAGCCTAGTACGACCGCAGGTCGGCGTCCGCCGGAGGCCCGTCCGATGCCTCCGGCGGACGCCGAGCTAAAGCTCGCTTTAGGCTCGGCGGGAGCCTCGCCCTCCCAATACCGGCTTGCCGAGATCGCACTTAGAAGGACGATAATGCGAATTGTCCGGGGCCTCACGGCACCCGGCTCACCTGGGCAATGTGCGGACAGATGCTTCCAGCCAACACAACGGCCAATAGAAATTGGCCAATGGAGCGGCAATCAGATTCTTGAACGCGCCGACGCCACTTGTCCTGAGATCATGTCCCGCGAGAATCTCTGACACCCGAGGGCCGAGACCTCCCACAGTATATGACTCATACCGCACAAGCACCTTCCGCCAGCGCAATACTCCGTAGCCGAAAACGTACACGCACAGTAACGCCAATATCAGCAGCGCATAGTATCCGCGCGACGGCTTGGTTGATGAATCCATTCTTCAACTTCGCAATACACTGACTGAATTGGACACGAAATTCAGCGGCGAAATGCCTGAGAGAAAACTACCGCGGCAAATTCGGCGACGAACTCACCGGTTGACGAACCACAAGCCGATTGACGACCGAGTGGCCGGGAGCTAAGGCTCGAACCAGCCGGCAGACATCAAACGGCGTCTTGTCGCCGTCATCGTCCATGACACCGTCGATGCAGAAGCCGTCTCGCATCCGACGCACGACGAGGGTGGAGAAATGGACCCCCGGAATGGTTTGAAGCTCGCTCCAAACACGTTGCTCAACCTCGTGACAGGAGAGCAGGGGGTCGGCGGCAACCATCAAGCCGGACGAGGTCTCGTGGTCATCAAACCGCAGATTTGGCCGTGGACTCGTGAGCACACTACTGGGCATGGTAACGATCTCCATAAAATTCAAAACGGCCCGACTTTGATCCTTCAGCCTCGCTAGAAATTAGCGTACCTAATGCTGGCAAAATGTCACTCTTATTTTCGCGAGAATTCACAGAAAAGCTAAAGTCGCCCGAGCTTTCCACCCAGCACGCCGGAGTCGCAAATCACAAAGCCTGAGATCGTCATCAGTTAGAGTCAGTTGCGACTCGGCAGTCTCGATCTTAGAATTTTTGAGAATTGTGAAGGCGATTCTGATTTCTGAAGGGATTGTCTGCCAAATGGTGATGCTCACTGCCCGAACGCGTGGCATTCCGCTGCAATATTTGTAAGCTGCGATGCTGGTGGGACGGGTCTCCTGGCCCGTCCGTCAATTCTCAGGCGAACTCGATGTGGAATGCCATGACTCGAACGCCAGCACCGAAGAGACAACACGCTGCAGTCTTCATCTGAAATGATGGTCGCTCCCGAAGGACGCTGATAGGCCTGTCAGAAAACATCGGGTTTCAAGCGGAGATTGGGGGACGGACGGGCCAGGAGACCCGTCCCACGACGTCATCGATCCATAGAAAGCATTGAACAACATGTCACGACCACCCGGCCCCCCCAGCGGCAATCTGCCCGAACCGACAACCCGCATGTCCACCGGCTGGCATTGCCTCCATTTGTACTACGCGGTCAATCAAGAAGGCCTCGAGATGCTCGAAGGCGAGGGCACCGACAGCGCCCGCGATGAGGCCCGCATCGAACTCGCCGAAATCCTGGACCCCAAGCGTCCCGGAGCCCCCGCCCGCATCCAGACGTCTATCGTCTCCGGCCACAAGGCAGACCTCGGCCTGATGATGTGCGACCCCGACCCGCTGGTCCTGGACGCCGTCCAACAAGCGATCCGCGCCAGCCTGATGGGCCCGGCCCTGGAACCAGTCTATTCGTTCGTCTCGATCACGGAAGTCTCCGAATACGTCCCGAGTCTGGAACAATACGGCGACCGCCTGCGACTCGAAGGGACCGCACCGGGTAGCCCCGCCTATGAAGCCAAGATGAAGGCCTATGCCGGCCGCGAAGAGGCCATGAACAAGCAACGGCTCTATCCGGAATTCCCGGCCTGGCCCGTCATGACCTTCTATCCGATGAACAAGATCCGAGACCCTCACGCCAACTGGTACACGCAGCCCTTCAGCAAGCGGATGGACATGATGGCCGAACACGGCCGCAGCGGCATGATGTTCGCCGGCAAGGTCTCGCAGTTGATCACGGCCTCGACCGGCTTCGACGACTTCGAGTGGGGCGTCACGCTGTGGGCCCGCGCCCCCGAGTTCGTCAAAGAGATCGTCTACGGCATGCGCTTCGACGAAGCCTCAGCGAAGTACGCCGAATTCGGCCCGTTCTACATCAGCTACATCATGAGCCCGATCGAAGCGATCAAGCACTTGAAGTTGTAAAGACGAGGAGCGTATCGTGGGACGGGTCTCCAGGCCCGTCCGTGCCCTGTCGCAATGCATTCGACTCTCGCGAAATCGAGTGACGTCGACGTTGTCGAAAACCAATCGCGTAGCGACAAGCCCGTAGGATGGAAACGCGATACCAACCCTCTGCACCGCCTAATCGAAGCACGCCAGCAGAAGAAGTTTTGAACACTGATCTCCACTAATCTTCGCTAATCCAGAAGACCTCAAGCCGAGACCTCCCAGTGAGATCTCGGCTTGTTTTGTATTTGTATTGATCAGTGTTGATTAGCGTAGATTAGTGTTCCAAAACTCTTCGTCCAGCGTGTTCTTCATGATCTGGCAGCGGGACGGACGGGCCTGGAGACCCGTCCCACGATACGCCGACTCAAAGAAAAGATTCGGCCCGGCTGGCATTAATCAGAAAAGTGGCTTCCGTGCCAACCTGCCCTTCCATGGTGCGTAGAAGTTACGAAATTGGTCGGTTGCTATGGTGCTGACTGAGTGAGCACTTTTCTGATCAACTTACGCCAGCCGGGCCGAGGGTGGTTCCATCGCCGGGTCTGTGAGTGATCGGTGTGAGTCTGCTTTCGAATGGGCCGTTCGCTGAATCCTTTGGTGCAATAAATCTCGCTGCTCGTAATAGTCCGTTGGTACGATCACCCGGGATCGCCCCTCCGTGGCGCTGGATGCCTCTCCCCTCATTGGAGAATGCTGCGAGACTCATCAACCAGAGAGCTCTTTGAACAACGGGCCGAACTCAGGCATCTCCAGTTTCAGGCATTCCTGCCACGCTTTGGGATTCCAGATTTCGACACAGATGACAGCGCCAACCAGCATGACTTCGCCACTGGCGGGCACGTCCAGGAATTCACGAAAACCTTCGGGAACTACCAGCCGTGACCGATTTGCCAACCGAACCGTCTTGAATCGGGTCGACAGCAGCCGACCGAGTCGTTGCACATCGCTGAACCGCTGTTCCATGCGACCTGCGCTAATCTTCTGGCGAATCAAGCCGACGCCATCATCAATCCGTTTTTGCCAATCCGCGGCCCGCCAGAGACTCAGACATCCGTAACGTTCCTTCGCCAGTATGGTGTCGCCAGCCGGGTCCGTAATTGCCTCTGCCATTTCCGTTGGCAGAGAAAGACGAAACCGATCGTCGAAGGACCGCTTCCATTCTCCGGTCAGGAAACCCTCTTTCAGGTTGTAATCGGAGGGGCTGGAGTCCATCACACCACGCAGGCCAAGACGTCCACAGAAGACTGATACGCGCCGGCAACACGTCCGGTGCACTAGATCATACTAGACCGATCATACTGGGCCGCAAACCCACAATCAATCGCTTGTCAAAGATCGTTTTGGGCACAAATCCCACAAACCTGACAGCAGCCTACCGAGACCGTTTAGAGAAATCAAACCAGTTCTACCAATTTTTTGGAGTTTTCCGCGAATGACGATTGGGGATGTTTCAACCCATAGCCAGGCGCTGCCGAATCAGCCGCGACGAGCGAACCTCTCACGAGCGATCCGCGTCAACTCCGACATCCGGCATAGACCCACTCGGAATCAGGATCAATGTTGTTCAGTCCCGATTCTCGAGTCGCAGTCCAAGCTATGTTTCGGAAAGGAAACCAATCGCTACGACGGGTCAAAAAAGAGATGGAAACACAAAGCCAAAGTTGTTCGAGAGTCTGGGCGGGCCTGCTGATGTCGGCCGCGTTTTACCTACTCTCGTTCGGCCCCGTCTGCTGGTTCGCCTCGCGGCAAGAAGTGGACCGCGTGAGCCTGGCTGAGATCAACCTCATCTACACGCCCATCCTCTGGGGCGCCCAGAACAGTCCGACACAGCTCCGCAATTGCATCATGAGCTACGGCAACTTGGGCTGCTCGTCCATCAACAAAATGGTGGGAACGGCGTCAGACGGATTCAACGTCAAGATCTCCGAGAAGCGACTCGTCCTGTGTGGCCGTAGCTGAGAAAGCAGCATGCCCGTGATACCTGACAGTGCGGCTGTCCCCCATAGGATTGGCACGAATTCGAATACGTGTCTTGCCGCGCTCTCATCAGACGCAGACAATAAGAGACAAGACCTTCAATCAGATCTTCGAACGATCAATTCAGTGGAGTTGCGTTGATGTCGCAGTTGCTTGATCAAGCCGTGGCCGAAGCGCGGAAGCTCTCGGACCTCGAGCAAGATGCCATAGCGGCCCTCATCCTCGCTGAGATCGAGGACGACCGGAAATGGGAGCAGTCCCTGACTCGCTCGCCGGGCAAGCTGGCAGCACTCGTGTTGCGGGCAGAGGAGCAAGTACGGACGGGCCAATGCCGAACCGCCGGGTTCGATGACCTGTGAACTCCATCGTCACTGCCGATTTCATGGACTGCTTCGCGCGGCTCCCCAACGAGGTTCAAGAGCAAGCACGCCGTGCGTATTCGGTCTGGCGCACAACCCCTTCACATCCCGGACTGCGCTTCAAGCCGATTCAAGGACACGTAGGACTGTACTCAGTACGAGTGGGATTGGGATGGCGCGCATTGGGGCGACTGGAAGGCAATACCGTCACTTGGTTCTGGATCGGGTCACATGCGGATTACGATGCGCTGATCGGTTGAGATGGACAACGACGCATGACTCTTTCTCGACCAACTCTTGCTTAAGAGAGAGGCGACTTCAAAATCGAAAGAGGTAAATCAAAGCATGACCGTACGCCTGGCTAAGATCGCCCGAGCCTACCCCCTGCCACGGGTCGATTGGGACGTGGTCGGTCGGTGGATTGCCAAGCATGTTCCTCAGGCAGAACAGACGCAAGCCTGGACCGACGTTGTGGACCAATGGCTCGACCGGCTCGACCGGGCCTTGGGCAAAAACAATCGGGCCATGCTCAGCAAGAATTTGCTGCTCTTCGCGCCGAGCAATTTCCCGTACATGGAGCGATTGCTTGACTTTGCTGAAGCGGGCCTGGTAGAGATCCAGACTGCCCTGGGCGACTTGGCTTCAGAAAGTCGGCGGGGGCCCATTGTTCTGCTGCTGTTTAAGGATGACAGAACGTACGGACGCTATACGTCTCCATTCGATCCGGCCGCCGGCGCCGTCCAATCGATCGGCATGTGTTTCCGTAGCAGCAGCCTGGTACACGTGGCTCTGCGATCGGCGACGATCGAGATCCTGGAGCGCACGGTTCTCCACGAGATTACCCATGCTTGTCTGGGGCATCTCAATCTGCCGCTATGGCTCGAAGAAGGCATTACACAGATGGCGGAAGAGGCGGCCTTGCCTGCCTGGTCTCGATTCAAGATCAATTCCGAGCAAGCGTCGGCCAACAGGGAGTTTTGGCGGGAGCAGGGGCTGAACGAGTTCTGGTGGGGAGACGGGTTCTTCGCGCTGGACGGAATGCAACAGTTCTCTTACCAATTCGCCCAAATCATGTTCCGTTTGATCACATCAACTCACAAGCAGCGGCTGCCCGAGTTCGTGCGACGCGCCTGTGCCGATGACGCAGGCGACAGCGCAGCGCGCGACGTCCTGGGCATGGGATTGGCCGAGATTGCCCAGCAGTTCCTGGGTCCGGGAAATTGGGAACCCGTGCCACCTGACGGCCCGTCGTATTCCCGACGGGGAATGCACCTTCTGGCGCGCAAGGAATTCGACAAAGCGCTCGCCGATTTCAAACAAGCGATCCAGTTAGACCCACAATCGCCAGAGATGTTGATCTCGCGAGCGATGGCCCATTACGTGATTGGAGACTACGCCAGTGAAAATGCCGACCTGTTAGCAGCGATCAAACTCGACCCGAAAAACTTTACCGCGCACAATAACCTTGCCTGGAGCCTGGCAACCGCTCCCGACGCGCAATTCCGCGATGGAGACAAAGCCGTCGAGCATGCAACCAAAGCGTGTGAGTTATGCGATTATTCGCAATGGTATTGCCTCGGTACCTTGGGCGCCGCGCATGCCGAAGCTGGCGACTTCGAAGAAGCCGTACGCTGGACCAAGGAAGGATCTCGGTTAGCACCGGCCACAGAGCGCGCTGACTGCGCAGAACGCATCCGTCTATATAACTCGGGCGAAGCCTATCGTGATTTAGATCGGCAACTCGTCGATAATGAAGACGATGCTTTCTAATTCCTTCGCTTAACGAGCCGCCACGGCCCGGTTGGGTCGCAGCACGCTCAACTATTTCGGGGCGACGGGGATGTATTTGTTGAACAGTTTCGCGTAGTCCTCCCGGACCGGGCTGAACACATCCAGGACCAGGCATGGACCTCCGACCGCGACCGCCTGATGGGGGGTGTTCGGCGGAATCAGGAACATGGCGCCCGCTTCGCACACCCGTGTTTCGTCGCCAATGGTCAACTCTAGACGTCCCTTGATCAACATGCCCCCCTGCTCGTGCGGGTGCGAGTGCAAGGGCACGACCGCCCCCTCATCCATCTCCAGGTAGGACAGCATCAAATGCTCGCCGTACGGAGTCCGCATGCGACACCCGGGAACGGCCTCAATCGGTGGAAACTGCATGATATCGATGAACGGCATCGGAGGATCTCTCGAAATTCTTAAGTGGTCGGGGAGAACACACAGACCAGGCGCTTTATAGCGCGGCAGCCAGGTAGGTCAGGCTGCCGTTGCTCTATCAACCACCCGAGAAAAAATTGTCTTGCGGCTTCTCGTCTGCAGGCTGCTTCTGCTTGTCCGTGTCGCTGCTGTCTGAGCGTCCCCGGGCGGCGGCACATCCGCTGACCAGCGAGACACAAACCGGGATCGAGAAGAACAGCCGCCGCCAAACGTCGGCACGACCCCTCGATCGAACATTTCCGTTGTTGAACATCTTACATTCCTTGTCAGTTCCAGTCGGCACTACAACGGCAAAAGTCGCCAGAGGGCACCGCTTCTAGAATCAGTGCGATCCCGCGTGATCAGGGGATATTCTTACCCTCCCACGCCGCCTCCCGCTGAACTCCAATGAAGTATACTGTGACCTTTGTTCTATCCTTGTTGAAGACGAAGCGGAGCACTTGGAACTGACCCTCGTGATATATGGTCATAAGCGCACTGTCATCATCAACAACAAACCATTTGCCATTTGTATGCTTTTTTGAGTCTTGCGTTACGGCCCCGTCAGAATCAAAAGTAAATCGCCCCCATCCCGGCGGTCCCTGCCATGTCTTCGCAAGCATGTCTTCTCTTAGCGGAGTAGCAGTCAGCCTCGATTTTATTTCGGTGGCAGCGTCAAAGTCACCCGCTTTCGTTGCATCCATGAGCGCCGCTTTGAGAACTTTTGTTAGATCCTGGTTGGCCTTCTGGACCGCGTAGAATCTTGTGTTATCGGCTTTCTGCACCGCAGCTTTGTACGTTTCTTCAGCGGAGTTTATCTTCTTAGCGAATTTCTCGGATAACTCCGCCGCGCCCAACACTGATCCAAATACTAGAACAGCCAAGCATAGCGACTTCGACATCGGTCACTCCATCACACGAGGGGAATCACTGCTGCTGGTTATTGCGTTTTAACCCAATGTTGTGGTCGTTTGCCGAACCGGGCTGACAGGAAGGTGAGTCGGATAGGTCACACTCGGCTTCACTTACGGCGTACAGGCTATTCATTCTGTTTCGTCCAGACAATATACCCGGCCGCACCTTTGTTGGTGAGGAAATCAATCCCTTTCGACAGCGTCGCACTCTCACAGGTAACGTGTCCCACGGCGAAGTCTCCTTTAGTGCCCGAGGCCGCAATCAGGACTGACTTGCCGTTGGCGGTCTTCACCTTGGCGGCGACGCCGGGAATCTTGACGGTGCCGAAGGTCCAGGTCACCGAGTACAAATCGAACAAGTCTGAGCTGTTCCCGTCAGCTGGCTTGTAAGGGGCGAGGGTCGCGGTACCGGAATATTCAGCCCCGTTGTTAGGAGCTTTCGCCGAGACGATTTTGAATGTCCCGGTCAGGCTGGCGGGACCCTCGAGCGTTTCATGGCCCAGCACTTCTTTTCCATCTTTGGCGGCGTTCATCGGGATCCACTTCCCAGTGAGTTTGCCGCCGTCGATGTCATACACCGCCAGGGCCACGGCTCCTTCGGGAGCGAACGCGATCCACAGCTCATCCTGTCCGTTGCCGGGCTTTTTCATCCCGATCCCCGACAGGTTCGCTTTCTTCAATTTCAGATCGAGGTAGTGAAAACCGTCCTTGCCCCGGACCGTCGAGACCACCCCGCCACCCCAGTCGCTGTTGCTGGAATTCAGGACGTCGAATTTGCCCAGCAGCACGCTCGCCATCGCCGCATCGCTCTCGGCTTCGGCTTCTTTCATGGCGGCCTTGATCGCCTCTTCTTCCTTCGGAGTCAGCTTAAACAGCTCCGGCTTCAGCAGGTACAACACAGCAACCAACTGCTGTCGAGTGACCTTGCCGTCGATGAAGTAGAGTCGCTTGCCACCCGGTTCGGGGCGGATATCGTCCCCATCAATAAACAGCAGGCGCTTGCTGGTGGGGTTGCGGCGAATGCTGTCATCGTCGATTACGGCCAGGCGAATGCCGCCAAACTTCGGGCGTATCGTGTCACCGTCGACGTATAACAGCACCTTGCCGCCGGGCTCGGTGCGCAGTTCGTTGCCATCGATAAACAGCTTGCGTTTTCCACCCGGTTCATTGCGAATGTCGTCACCGTCGACGAACAGCAGTCGCTTCCCGCCGGGTTCGGGGCGAATATCCGCTTCCTGCGCCTGCAGCGTCATGGTGACACTCAAGAAAACCACGGTCAGGATCACCATCTGGTAAGCCTTCATCAGTCGTACTCCTTCAATTCGATTCGTGATTCGATGCCATGGGAGGGCGAGGCTCCCGCCGAGCCTAAGACGACCGCAGGTCGGCGTCCGCCGGAGGCCGGGTGGTTAAAATGCCTCCGGCGGACGCCGAGCTAAAGCTCGTGTTAGGCTCGGCGGGAGCCTCGCCCTCCCACAAAGTCGAAATATCCTCCACGGAATTGTCCGACGAGTGAACAGCCCGCAACATAGCGATCAACGATGCGGTTACTCAAGGGCAAATCACCGCATCGCCGCGGCGAGATGCTGCCGCACGAAGGCGATGTCGCGTTGAGCGGCGGCCAGGCTGTTGTCGATGCGTTCAACCCGTGTCGCACCGCCCGGATCGTATTCGATGTGTACCGACATGGGGCCCGCGAACGGAATCCCGGCGAGCAGCTTGAAGAACTCAGGCCAGTTCACCTGGCCCTGGCCGAGGGGGCACCAGCGTGTCTGCCAGCCGCCGGAGGTTTTTTCCCAGACGAAGTCCTTGAGTGCGACCATCGTGAGCCGTGGGGCAATCCGCAGCAGGTTCAACTTCCAGGCGTGCTTGCTCCCTTCGATCGTGCCGTGCCCCGGGTCGTAGTAAAAGCCGACGCCATTCGGATCGAGCGGGCCCAGCATCTCCCACGCGTCCCATAATGCTCCACCAATTCCGGCTCCCGAATGATTATGGAGGCCGGCGTGGACGTGGAACGGTTTTCCCAGTTCCAGCAAGCCCGCGACGTCCTTCCGCCGTGCGACGAGTTCGGATTCCCAGTGGGTAATATCGTGGTAGTGATAATACCCCAGCTTGTAATAACCGATGCCCAATTTCCCCATCGTCGACAGCAGCGGTCGGGCCGTCGGATCAGCCGCCGAGGTCAGGTTCGTGCTGAGCATCGGGATCGAGAGCCCCTGGTCTTTGAACGCCGCCGCCGCTTTGGGGAGTTCCTCGGCCACGCGGTCGGGAGCAATCACCCCGCCCCCGCGGACAGTCAGATCGGGACCGGCGATCTTGAGCGGACTGATCATCTTCGCCAGCTCGACGTAACTGAAGCCGTGATCATCCAGATGATCGGTGAAGAGACAAATCCGCTCGCCAACGGGCACGGCGGGTTTGGGAGCGGGAGCTGGCTGCTCCGCGGCAGCCAACTCCGCGACCCGGGGATTCATCAGGCAGGCGGCCGCAGTGGCGACGCCTCCAGTCTGCAGAAAATCTCGACGTCGCATGGCAGCACTCCTGTGAGAGTCGATGGAATCGATTTTGGTCACAGTATCGAGTTTCGGTCCGGCCGACGAAAGAGGACCCCGGCAATTCGCCTCCGATCCGCGTCACTGCTATAACCTTGCTGCACTTCGATATTGCCACTGCCCAGATATTAAACTATCATTACTATAGCAAGCTGGCATGGATTGCCAGGCGACAGGGATCCGGAAATGGAGCTGACGAGTCGGGTGCCGTGACACCCTCGATGATTTCAGTGACAGCGGTAGCACACGGTCCGGGACATTCACCACCCGGTTCACCGAGGCGCCCCCGGTGTGGCCATTGCTTGCGGCAACCCTTGGGCTATGCAGCAGAACTTCGCCGGGGCTCGATCCGGTGAACACCAGAACAAAGAAGTCGAAGAAGTCAAAGAAGCCGCGAGTTGGAAGTGTAGGATGGCCGCCCCGGCCGTCGCCTTCTTCGTCGTGCGATCTCCAAAGTCCCCCGAAGGCAGAAGGTCGGGGCAACCGTCCTTCAAACAGTTCAAAGAAGTCAAAGAAGTCGAAGAGTTCAAAGAAGTCGCACCGTAACAATCCAAATCCGGCCCCCGTGGCAGACGCTGCCAGCGTCTGTGTCCGCCGACGCTAGCAGCGTCGGCCACGGGCGCACCCGGGTATTCGAAGAATTCAAAGAAATCAAAGAGTTCAAAGAAGTCGCGCAGAAAAATATGGCCCAGGCGAGCCGGGTGCCGTAAGGCCCCGGACCGATTGGGGCGCCGCTACCGGTCCGGGGCCTCACGGCACCCGGCTCACCTGATTTCTGGTGGGTGAAGAAGTCAAAGAAGTCAAAGAAGTCGAAGAGTTCAAAGAAGTCGCGCCGTAACAATCCAAATTCGGCCCCCGTGGCAGACGCTGCCAGCGTCTGTGTCCGCCGACGCTAGCAGCGTCGGCCACGGGCGCACCCGGGTATTCGAAGAGTTCAAAGAAGTCGCGAGTTCGAAGTGTGGCATGGCCGCCTCGGCCGTCGTCTTCTTCGCGGTGCAATCTCCAAAGTCTCCCCAAGGCAGACGGCCGAGGCGGCCATCCTACTACTTCTACTTCGTGGCGGCCGTGGCGTTGGCTCGTACGGCGGGATCCTCGATGCGATAGAGGTGCGTTTTTGAGCGCAGAATGAGCGACTCTCCGGCGACCGCGGGGGAGGCGATAAAGCCGTCGTCCAGTTTGTTCTCGGCGACAACTTCCAGTTCGCGGGCCGCTTTGAAGACCTGGATTTCGCCCTTCTGCGAGCAGCAATAAATCAGTCCATTGGCCAGCAACGGCGAGGCCCAGTACTCGCCGGGGAGCCGCTTCGACCAGATGACTTCGCCGGTCTTCGCATCCAGGCACGAGGCCACGCCGCCGTCGTTGATCATGAAGATCAGGTCGCCTGCCAGGATTTGCGAGGGCCGCTTGGGGATCGCTTTGTTGGACTTCCAGGCGATCTTGTCCGAGATGTCTCCCTTGCCAATCGGCGAGACGGCGACCAGCGGACTGGGGCCGTCGGCCGAACTGATATAGACCAGCCCGTTGCCAAACAACGGCCGACCGGCGGCATTCATTCCACCATGCCGGACCGTCCACAGCGGGTCGCCCGTCTTCGGGTTGTAGGCGATCGTGGCCGATGCAAACGGACTGACCAGCATCTCGCGGCCGTCGACCTTGATCAGGAGAGGAGTCGAATAGGCTTTCTTCGCGTCGCCGTCGGTCGTGCCGAAATCGACATTGCGGTCCTTCTTCCAGACGGTCTCACCGGTGAGTTTGTTCAAGGCGACGAGGTACTGCACGTCGTAGCCGTCCATCGTCAGATACAGCAGGTCCCCATAGACGGCGACCGAGGAACCCGGTCCGCGGAAATGGTTGCAGGGGAGGTCGGTGCGTTCCCAGAGTTTTTTGCCCGTCTTCGTATCGAGACACGCCGTACCGTAAGCCCCGAAGTGGACGTAGACCCGGCCCTCTTCAATGTACGAGGTCGGCGAACCATAGCTATTGGTGCCGTGCGTGAATTGCGGCTTGTCGACTTCGAACAGGACGACGTCATGGACGACCTTGCCACTATCCAGATCGATGCAGACGGCGGACAGCTTGAGCGGCTGATCCAGCTTGGCTTGCCCCTCGGCCAGATTGTGGACTTCGGGACTGTTGGTGACCCAGATTTGCTTGCCCCAGACCACGGGCGACGACCAGGCCCGACCGGGCAGCGGCGTCTTCCAGACGATCTCGGGCGACCCTTCGCCAAATTTCACCGGCAGCTTGGTGGCCTTGGACGTCCCGTCACCGCGAGGCCCGCGAAACTGGTTCCAGTTTTCGTCTTCAGCCACGGCGAAAGAACACATCCCCCACAGAATCAACGCACAGATCATCGAACGCACAGGAGTACCTCATTCACTGGGATGACAGCTCGGAAAGCCAATCCATAATCAAGCGTTGATTCTACACAGAGATTTCTCAAGGAACCATTGAACGAGGGGTCGGGTGTTCAAACTTCAAAATTGGCGTGCGATAGATCGTCCACCACATTGGGGCTGCAGGCCAATTTTGAAATTTGAACGCCCGACCCCAAACTGCCAGCGCCCGATCTCGGATTTTCCCTACCTGTCTGGTGCAGTGTTCGGGTATACTCTAGTTGCTCAGTTGTGTGATGGATCGGATCACTTCAAGTGTTTGTCAGGAGGATGGCCAGATGCGACAATTGGGAACGTGCGTGACGTTGTTCTGTGCGGGAATCATCGCGGTCGGGATGCTGTTTTCTGTGTCGTCTCGACAGGAAGTGCGGGCGCTTGCAGACGATTCGCCCCGCGTGCCGACATTTTCATCAGATCCCTCTCCGGCTACGAGGACGGCGATCCGTAGGCCGCCGACTCCTGTCGCGCCACAAGGCGGTTCCGTCAGGCATTCCAGTCCAAGGGCCTATATCTTGGATGAGGATGCGCCGGCTTTTCAGGCTCCTGTGCAAAGCTCCGGTGCTCCCAATGTGGACATTCCGCGAGTGATGTTGACCCTGACTCCCGATCATCAGATTCAAGTGGTCGCGTCCACCACCCCGGTACACGGGCCGTTGGAAACGTCCGTGTTCGCCAACAATGCGATTCTGATCATCGCCCAGGAATTCCAAATCAAACCGCCGCCGGCCCCGGGAAATGGAAAAGATTTTCGTCTACATAATGAAATCCATTGCACAGGGGCCATCGAAATCCATAGCGCACAGTTCACGGCGAGTGGCACCAAGCTCTCCATTAGCGATGGCGAATTAGTCCTCGAAGGAACTGCCGAGCGCCCCGCGGTCGTCACGAAGGCTGGGATCGCAACCACGCAGGTGATTCCCACGGTTGCTCCGCCCGCCGTGGCGATTCCAACGGAAGCGAAAGTTCCGGCGCCGACTCCCGGCATCGATTTCGATGCTCCGCAACCGGCAATACCCGCGACTATACCTGCACCAGCACCAGAAAAGCCAGCGGCCCCCGAGTTCCGCGTTTCAGCGACCAAGATCACATTCACGCTGTCGCTGGATCGACTGCAAGTTGGTAGTGGAACCGTGATTACGCCTCCCGGGCCCGTCACACCGGCGCTGGATCCCCAATCGATTCCCAACGTACCTTTGCCTCCTCGGGTTCCTAGAGATCTAGCTGTGCCTTACAAGGGCGAGGCTTAAGGGATTCGGGAACGCGCCGTTCCGGTCAGCAGTTCTGTGACAATTTGAGATGAGTGAGACGCGATTGAAGAGATTGCCAGGCGCAGGCCAACGTGTTCCATCAATTCGGGTGTTCCCTATTTGTATCACGGAGCGCGCTGCGAGGTCTGTCAGTTTGGGGTCGGGCGTTCAAATTTCAAAATTGGCCGGTCGCATGGTCTTCGAAGCACCGGTTAATGTGCGGCCAATTTTGAAGTTTGAACACCCGACCCCCGCGTTGATGTTGCGGGCGGGTGACTGGCGAGGCCCGCTCTCTGGCGAGATGCGGCTACGAAAAAAGCAGGCTGCTCCCGATGCTTGTGCTTCGGGAACAGCCTGCTTGAATGTCGGTTTAACTTGAGATTACCGCACGAAATTCAAGCCCGGATCGGAGGGATCTCCGCCGGTCAGCTTGAAGACGAAACGGTTCCCGGCGAGCGGGATGACCTGGCCGACCATGGCGGGTTGGCCGTTTTGTTGCAGGACCAGCACGCTGTCTGCAATCGTGAAGGTGCCGTTGAACTGCTGAGTTCGTCCGCCCTGGGCGAACTGCCAGTCGTAGGTGCCGTCGCGAGACAGACGCAGGTTGAACTGCGAGCCGTCGAGGCGCGTGGCCTGCCACGTTCCCAGGAGGTACCGAATGTCGACCGACTGGTCAATCGGTTGCAGTTGAGCGACCTGTTGACCGTTGTTCCAGGCCTGGCCCGTCAGCGAGCTCAACAGCTGGGCTGACAAGGTGTCCTGCGGGTTGGTCTCGAGGACCTGACGGTACATCTCGGTGGCTGCGTCGGCATAGCCGGCAGTCATGTAGTGATAGGCCAGGACGAACCGGGCGTTCGCGGCATTGGGGTTGCCGTTACAGAAGTTTTCCAGGTTGCGGAGTTGCGCGGTGTAGATGTTGGAGTTGGGATACAGGCCAATCATCGTGGTCCAGTTCCAACCGGGACCGGAGGACAACACGGCGTAGATTCCGCCGGCTGCGGAGCTGTAATCGCCCTTGGCGAACAACACTAGCGAACGGAATTCATGCAGTACGGTGTCGCCGGGAAGGGCAGCAATCGCCTGTTCGACTTGCCGCTGGGCGTCGTCCAGATCGCCCGCGAAGAAGGCAGCGCGAGCGGTCGCGAAGATCTGCAGGGCTTGCTGGCGTGGCATCTGGCCCACGACCTGCGGCGCGAAGCCGTTCGCATCGGCGGTCATGTTGCTCGCGACGATCGGCTGTGAATAGTTGATGTACGCAGGACCGCGAGCACTACGGACGTAGTAGGGATTGTTGTAGCCCCAGTACCCGTACTGCCACGGCGAAGACGCATAGTTCCCAGAGGGCTTGCCGTTGCCCCAGTTCCAGCCACCCCAGGCATAGGGGTTGTACTTCGATTTCCGATTACGGCTGTTCCAGTCTCCGTGATACCAGCCGCTGTCATAGTAATTCGGGCGATGGGCCACGTAGATGCGGTTGTTGCCATTAATGAAATTGTTGTTCCCGTAGCCCTGGCCATTCGTAATGTTGGGGTTCAGGGTCTCATTCCGTCGGTCGTAGTACGGTTGATTGACCGTAGTCGGCGGCAACATGTTGTTCGGCCGGGTATTCGGGTTGTACATGCTCGGTTGATTGAAACCGCCACCAAATCCCGCACCTTGATAGCCGTAGTCACTATAAGTCGTGGCGGGGCGATAGCTGCCGGTGGTTCCTGAATTGTAAGTCGGATAGGGTCGCGGTCCAACGTAGCCGCCATTGGTGGGATAGGTTGTCGGATAAGTGGTAGGAGCGACGGGACCGTAACCACCCGTGCCGTAACCAGTCTGGCCATAGCCACCAGTGCCGTAACTACTCTGGCCGTAGCCGGAGGTTCCGTATCCAGTACCGTAACCGCCAGTACCATAAGTTCCACCTGGGCCGGCCAGCGCCGGGGAGACCAGTGACAGGCACAACATGGTGCCGCTCACCAGCGCAGTGCAAAATAGTTTCATGGAATCAACCTTATGTTGAGTGTAGATGATTTCTCTACGCGGCCACGAATGGAGTTCTGCCTGACTGACGCGACAGACGCGATCAATCGGTCACACTTCGGGCCGCGCACGGAATAGACGAAAGCGAAGGACAACGTGGGACAAGTCGGTCCCGTCCCCGGATTACTTCTTGGGGAACATCGGCTCGGGGGCCTTGCGGACGATCGGCACCGGTTCGTGATCGGGCAGCAGTTCGCTGCCGATCGTGCGGTCGCGCGACTGGTAGGTCGCGTGGTCGTCGCTGAGACGCGTCAGCACGTTCGTCGACGAACGCACCTGACCGTCAGCCATGACTCCGGTGAGCTTCACGATCCATTGGTTGCCGTGTCGGCTCCACAAACCCTGGCTGTGTCCACCCAACGAATCGAACGTCCACGAACGCAGCTGACGGGCTTCAGGATCCCAACCAATCCGTTGCAGACCTTCGACCGGCGGCTGACCTTCGCGTTTGACTTCGTAACGGCTCATCAGATAGCGGTTGTCTTTGGACCAGTGATAGTTGGTATGCACGGTCGTGGACGAGTTTTCATCGACCCAGTCACCGATCAGCCAGGCCAACTGTTGCAGTTGTTGTTCGGCGGTCGGGGGAGGGGCCGGCCAGTCGCGAGCGCTGGCCACCAGCCAGGCTCCGTCTTGCTTTACGTGGGTGATCGTGTAGCGGTCGACGTGCGGGGCGGCATGCTGACCTTCGGCTCCGCCACCGGTCATCGTCGAAAAACCCTCTTCCACGGCCAGGCTCGAGCTGAGGAAGCGGATCGAGTGGATCTCGAGGTGCAGGTTGACCTTGGGATGTTCGGTGAAGAGTTTGGTGAAGGCTTCGAGAATGTGGGTGTTGCCACGGGTCACGTGGCCTACACCGTTTTCCAGTTCAGCCAGTTCTGTGAACCGGGCGGCCACGAGCTTGGCATCGTGGGCATTGAAGGCGTCGGTGAAGGATTTAATAGCATCCTGCACGGCGAGTTCATCCGCGGTGGGTTCGACCTTTTCGGCCCCCTCCTTGGTTTCGGGCTTCACAAACGTGACCCCGGTCAGCGGAACGGACGGCGTTGCGGCCGGCTTGGCGTCGGTCGCGTCGGGTTTGGCCGGCTTCGCTTCGGTTTTGACAGCCGGTTTCTCGACCGACTTTTCGGGCACATTCTTGACGGGCTTGGCGACCGTTTCCTGGCCGCTGCAGGGCAGGGCTGCCAGGAACATGACGCCCCACGTCAGACCGGCCCATTGTCCTGTCCATTGACAGGTAAATCGAAAAGCCGTCGTTTTTCCCGTCGTTTTTCTAAGTGCAGTACTTCCGTTACTGAGCATTCTGGATCTCCCCTCCTTGTGAATTGGCCGTCGGACCGGCCTCCATTAAGCCGATCGAGGGCCGATCTCCTCCGCCCACTTGCACCGGCATGATAACGACTTTAGTGAAATCACCAAATTCCAATTTTTTTCGCCGAGATAATGGATCGGTAAATATTGATGGATGTGGTGATTTGGACTGCGGCCTGCCGGGTTCTATACTGCTGAGATGACAGCACCGCTTCGTATCGCCATCGTCGGAGGAGGGATCACCGGACTCGCAGCCGCGCATCGGTTGTTGGAGCTCCAGGCCGCATCGCCGTCTGCCGTGGCTTTGTATGAAGCCGGGCCGCGTCTGGGCGGCGTGGTCGGGACGCAGCAGATCGATGGCTATACGCTGGAACTGGGCCCCGATTCGTTCATCACCAACAAGCCGTGGGCGGTTGGGCTGTGCAAGCGACTGGGAATCGAAGACCGGCTGATTCCGACGGATGCCCGGTACCGCCGCTCGCTGGTCCTGCGTCGCGGCCGGCCGGTGGAAGTGCCGGAGGGCTTTCAATTGATGACCCCGGCGCAGGTTTGGCCCGTGTTGTCCTCGCCCATCTTTAGTTGGTGGGGCAAGCTGCGCATGGGGTGGGAATACTTCCTGCCCGCAAAACACGAAGTCAAGGATGAGAGTCTGGCCAGCTTCGTGCGGCGGCGGTTCGGACAACAAGTGCTCGACCGGCTGGTGCAGCCTTTGGTGGGAGGCATCTACACTTCAGATCCCGAAAAACTCAGCCTGCGGGCCACACTGCCACGCTTCCTCGAGATGGAACAACGGCACGGCAGTTTGATCCGTGCGTCGCGATCGGCGGCCAAAACGGCGAATGCCAATGAACACGCCAGCGGGGCCCGTTACGGTCTGTTTGCCACGCTCGCGGGAGGGACGCAGGAACTGATTCAGGTCCTCGCAGACCGCGTTTCGCGCGAGGTTCAAGTCAACTTCAACTCGCCAGTGATAGGACTGCAGCCCGTGGAATCAGGTGGCTATCTGCTGACGGTGCAGGGCCAGCCGCCGCAGACGTTTGACCGAGTCATCCTGACCCTGCCGACTTATCGCGTGGCCGATCTGGTTCAACCGTTTGCCGCGGAGTGGTCACGAGCGTTACGCGAAATTGAATATGCTTCGACCACCATCGTCGTATCGGGTCACCGGTTGGCAGACGTCAAACATCCGCTGGATGCATTCGGGTTGGTCATTCCTGCCGTCGAACACCGCCGGATTCTGGCCGTATCGTTCACGAGCCGCAAGTTTCCCAATCGGGCACCCGAGGGCCACGTGCAGTTGCGGACCTTTGTGGGAGGGGCCATGCAACCGGAGTACTTTGGGATCTCGGATGAGGAAACCAAGCAGCTCGTGCGGGATGAATTGCGAGATCTGCTGGGGGTGACTGGGACGCCAGATTTTGAAGTGGTTGCCCGGTATCCGCGTTCTATGCCACAGTATCATGTGGGGCACATTGAACGCGTGAAACGGATTCGCGAGCTGGGGGCGCAATTCCCGGGACTGGGCTTGGCGGGCAGTTCGTATGATGGGGTCGGGTTGCCGGATTCCATTCACAGCGGCGAAGCCGCGGCGGAACAGGCCGTGCGGGGCGCGTAAGTAATTGCCCTGCCACGAACGGCCCCTGCCGGTCACGAGGGGTGTGACTCAGCAGGGGCCGCCTTGGGAGGTCCATCACGTTGCATCCAGATCAGCCGCTCGGCGCTAACACGTAGTTCGAAGTACGGGCCAACGTCAATTTTCAAACCACACGCTAAGGCGTCGCGGCTGATTGGGGTTATTCTCCCCTCCCGACTCTGCGAGATCGGACTGGTT
Source organism: Planctomycetaceae bacterium (assembly GCA_021732415.1). Lineage (GTDB taxonomy): Bacteria > Planctomycetota > Planctomycetia > Planctomycetales > Planctomycetaceae > JAKFVC01. The sequence goes on along the minus strand of JAKFVC010000250.1, from coordinate 4,096 downwards.
CATCAGTCGCCCGATCTCGCAGACCTCGCTCAGGGGCAGCGGCTGCGACTCGCCCGAATAGGGTCAGACAGAGACTACCGTCATCATCCGGTCTGCGTCGTCCGGAGCTGGGGAGTTGGCGGTCTTCAAGCGACCCTGAAGGTCGAGCACGACAGCTTCGGAGGTAGCTTGAGTTGGGGACCGTTGACTCACTTCTCGCTGTGACGGCACTGGTCTCTGACTGCAATTCGGCGAGTTGGCAGCCGCCACCTCGCGATTTCACCAAGACATCGTTTATCACTCGTCTTGAACACTGAAATCTATCACGTGCCGGGACGCAACTTCACTCAAAGTTATTACAGCGACGATTTTCTGGTCCTCAAGTTACCATGCACAACGATCGGTCAAACCGCGGGAAGTTCACCTGTCCGGGGCAGTTTGCCAAGGGTGTCAATCATGACAATAGTGCGCCTTCGGTTGAGTCGAGATATGCGATAACGGCCCCGTGGCAGACGCTGCCAGCGTCTGAGCCCCGACGCTGGCAGCGTCGACCACGTGGCACATTTTCACCAGCCGGAAATGTTTGTCCTGTTTCCATAGGTATAACGCACAGTCAAAATAGTACGATGCTTAAGGCCATGAGCCACTGGCAGAGTTCACGCGACCGCGACAAGTGGCAATCCACAATCGATCGTCATCCAAGAACCAAACGCTTTCCGAACTATTGAAGACAACGAGAGAACGCTCGGAAGTTCCGAGAAAGTCCAGCGGCCGGATTCGGATTCTCTCAAAATATCTCTGGTTCGAAACCAATTCTTCCAAATTTGCGGGAGTCGAGTAATGATGCAATTCAGTCCTGAAGCGGCCCCGTTCCAATCGGCCGCCCGACGTCGAGCTAGAGGGCTGGCCGTGCGTCTCGGCGGAGTCCTCACCTGTGCGGCCCTGGTTACGGGAGTGCTGGCCCAGGAAGAGAAGAAAGAAGAGAAACCCGCCGCAGCGGCGAATGCCGTCGGCTTGAAAGGGCTGCTGCCCGCTGAGGCTCCCGAAGGCCTGCTGAACACCATCAGCACGCTGCCCGAGACGTGGGCTCCGTGGGGCGAAAGCGTCACCACCGAACTGACCAAATTCTACGGCGAGACTGCCGAAGACCTCGAAGGCCAGAAGGCTGCCATCGGACGCCTGAAGGTCAAGCTCGAGACCCTCGACAAGGCTCTCGAAGATCCGCAATATGAATCGATTCTGCCTCAACTGCGAGCTCTGCGAAGCTCATTGAATCGCCGGATCGAAGTCATCGAAGCGGTGCTCGATACGTTGAGTGCGGACCCCACCACGGGTCGCGGTGCAGCAGTCGATGCAGCCAAGGCCCAACTGACCGCGGGCATCGAAACCGCCGACTCTTATCTGGATACGGTCAAGGGTGGCGATGCCTGGAAGAAATACTTGCTCACCAGCGAAGTCCGTGCCGCCCTGGCCGGCGATGCTGATGCCGCGAAGTTGGTGGAAACGCTGACACCGGTCATGGACAAGATGCTGGCCGCGTCCAAGTCCGAAGACGCCGCCATCCGCGATTTCGTCGCCAATGGGGCTCTGAAGACCTACCTGCATGACCTCACCCATGCCGTTGCCGTGCTGAAGAAGGCAACTGATGGCGTCAATATGGATGAGGTTCGCAAGAACCTGAAGGACCTGCTGGAAGGCTTGGAGAGCTACGAAGCCAACGTCACCAGTGACGCTGCCGCCAAGGTGCGTGGAGCTTTCGACGCCTTGCGTGATCTGACTGCAGACGGCGGCGAGCGCTTGTCGGGCGTCCTGCGTCAGCACTACTTCAATTCGAACCTGCAATTGGCGATCTCGGAAGGTTTCCTGAATCGCGTGCTGTCCAAGACGCACATGGAAGAGGGCGGCGTTCAGGACTTCATCCTGGGTGCCGACGTCTATGGCTGCCAGATCACATCGACCGTCACCAAGTTCGATTTGCTGCCGGCCGAGAACGGCATCTTCTTCCGCATTAACCTGAATGGCACGGTGACCACAAATACAGAGAGCTATAAAGGTCAGGCCATCATTTTCTCCAACGGCAGCCACACCTTTGAGGCCAACAAAGGGGTCAAGTTTGACGGCGAGCATTTTTCCACATGGCCAGCGAACATGCACGTGAATGCGTCGAACGAACCAGTCGATGCGTCAACTCCGCTCGACCGCTTCGGCCCGATCTTCAGTGGCGTTGGCAAGAGCATCGCGATGACTGAAGCCATGCGAGTCCGTCCTGATGCCGAAGCCGTGGCTGCTCAACGCGTCACGTCACGCGTCGGGCCGCGCTTCGATACGGAAGTTGACGATAAGTTCACCGAATTGAATGGCAAGCTGCACAGCAAGGTCATCGATACGCTGAAGGGTGAGAACCTCTACCCCGACTACAAGACCTACCGCAGCACCGACACCGAACTGGACCTCAGCAGCCGGTTGATGGGTGAGAAGGCTCTCGGTGGTGGCGTGCCTCCGAAAGAAGCTGTGGCCGCTGACGAAATGATGGTGCGGTTGCACGAGACCCTGGTCAACAATTTCCTGGATACCCTGGGAATTGGCGGCAAGACGCTGACCGAACAGGAACTGCGAAAGCTGCTGGAAGAGAAGTTCTCGAAGATCCTGAATAAGGAAGTCAAGCTGCCGGCCGCGAAGGAAGCCACCGGTGACGACGCCGCCAAGCAACCCAAGGCCTTTATCTTCACCGAAAAAGACCCGCTGCACATCAAGGTGGCTGACGGCAAGATCCTGTTGATCATTCGTGCCGGATTCCAACGCGATGAAGACAAGGGTGGCAACATCCCCCCGCAAATCGTGACCGTTCCGCTGACCATCACTGTGGAAGGCGAAGAAGTTGTCATCACCCGCGGCGACGTCCTGGTCGACCCGGTTGAAGCCCCCGATAACGTCGCCGAGCAAGTCGCTCGGGCTGGTGTGATCAAGCAGAAGATTGAAACCTCAATCCAGAACAAGCGCGACACTCGTACGTTGAAAATCGACAAGCCCGATGGCGGCGAGCCGGTCAATGTCAACGTGACCGGCGTCGAAGCCCTGGACGGTTGGATTTCCATCAGCGTCAAATAGTTTTCAAAGACGACAAAACCCGATCTCACAGCAAAGCCCGGTTTCCGCCGGGCTTTGTTGTTTTGACGACCGACACCCGAGCGCGCAGCAGACTCATAGGACGTAATCAATCAAGAAGAATTATTTGCCACAGAAGGACACAGAAGAAACACAGAAGATATCAGAATTACTTCTTTCTTGTTCTGTGTTTCTTCTGTGTCCTTCTGTGGCGGAAATTCTCTTGGGGAGGTCTGGAGTCTTCCGACTTTTTTGCCCGCCAAATCATCTGCGCGCTCCGGCGTCTGGCGTGAGCCCGCGCGTTATCCCGGTCGCACCGCATGTTCGGAATCATCATTCAGAACCAGAACCTCTGGAAATGCCTGCAGCGGGTTTCAATGGGCACTCTGCCCGACGCAACGGACTCGACTTCCAAAAGGCTTTCGATGATCGTCGAGCTCCTGGTGTCTCGATAGCTAGAAGGGACCTCTCATCGCGGCGCCCCGTCTCGGCCAGTGAATGCCTCCTCTTTGAGGATCGGCTGATTCGAGATTCGATGGAGCGGCGTAGCGGAACTCGCCAAAAGTCCTGCCCGAAAGTTGGCGGTCACCGCTATGAATTGACGCCGCGACTATTGGATTTCGGGACTCCGTCTGGACCAATTGGGGACCGGTTACATCATCCTTACGGAAATTTAACGACATCCCGGGAGTCTCATTACGGGGCCAATCGTCCTAGAAATGCGGTGTGTGTACCGCGTTCTAATCGCTCGAGCACGTGGTATTTCTGATTGTTTCCGATTGTTTCTCACAGAGACGCAGCCCTATACTTCACATTACCACGGAGCACATCTTTCAAAAGGAACACGTAACATGGGGACCCGGATCAGCGGGGTGTCAGTTGCGCTGGCAGCAGCAGGCATTCTGTGTTTGGGCTCAAATCTGCCGGCAAGTCATGGACACGGAGGTGGGGGTGGAGGCCACATGGGCGGTGGCGGCGGTCACCATGGAGGTTTCAGCGGCGGAGGCCATCA
>JAKFVC010000068.1 GCA_021732415.1 Planctomycetaceae bacterium | reverse complement strand
CCAATATTGGTCGCGTTCAGATCACCGCATTACTCGCAGCCCAACAAGCTGCTACAAAACAACTTGTATCGTTGGCTGCATAAAATGTTTGCGCCTCACAAAGAAATCACGGGTTTGTGGCACGGATAAACACAGGAATAGAGACGGATCACATCAAAAATGGGATTTCGTTTGCCCAGGATGCTGCAATCGTTCGGGGCCTGATCCGTGTCCATCCGTGGCTAAAAAATCCTAATCCTGATTCCAATTCCCCAAGATTCCGTACGGAACCGCGTTGTCTGTGTGACCTCTGCTTGCGTCGTGGCAAATTGGGGTTTATGCTGAGAGGAGCCAATTCACGGACCTGCGGGTTCCGTATTTTGTCATCAGCCGCCGGGTTGTGCATGGGCCATGACTCGTCGACGGCGACTTCGGAGATTCGCAGCATGGCGTCTCCGGGGAGTAGTTGATTCCATTCCTAAGACGGAACGAGCGCTATGGCACGGCACCGGTTTGCCCTGGTGTTTTTGTCGGTTCTATGTCTGCTGACCTCACGGTTGTCAGCAGCGGAACCCTATTTGAACTTCGTCGAAGGCCTGCGTGATCGGGAATACTTCGACACGGCTCTGGAGTATCTCGAAGCGGTCGAAGGCCGCGCGGATCTCCCGCCGGACGTGAAGGCCATCATTCCCTTCGAGAAGGCGGCGACGCTGATTCAATTGGCGAAGACGCAGCGCAACCCGGAAGCGGCCAATGCCACTCTCGGTCGTGCGCAGGCGTTCCTCGAGCAATTCTTGAAGGCCAATCCGGACCATCCCAAGGCTGCCAAAGCCAACTCGGATGCCGGTAATGTGCTCGTGGGCAAAGGCAAAGTGGCGGTGATCCAGTCGCGGTCTCCCAGCAATGCCAATAAGCGAGCCGACTTTCAGAAGCAGGCCCGAGACAATTTCGAGGCCGCCCGCAAACTCTTCCAGGATGCAGCGACGAAGTACGACAAGCAATGGAAAGACTTCGGTGCTTTCGTTGATCCCAAGGAAACCGAAAAATTCGAAGCCAAAAACGATACGGAACGGATGAAGATCCGGGCGGAGCTAGACGTCGCCATCGTCCAGTACGAAGAGGCCCAGGCTTACGATAAAGAGGACCCTAAGTATCAGTCGACTCTGAAGGACGCTGCCGGGAAGTTCGAACTGATTCATCAGAAGCATCGCAGCCAGGTGGCTGGTCTGTATGCCCGCATGTACCAGGGCAAATGCTTCGAGGAACAGGGTGATCTGCTGAAAGCCCTCGGATTGTACGGCGAATTGCTGAGCCACAATGCCGACTCGAACGTGATGAAGAACCTGCAGGCACAGGTGACCCATTTCAAATTGATCTGTCTCAATACGGATAAGAAGGCCGACTATATTCTCGTCGATAAGCTGGCCGACGAGTGGATCAAGGCGAATCCCCAGATGATTCGGACCCGCTACGGGACCGGGATTCGCTACGAAAAGGCGCGCGCTCTGGAGAATATGGCTAAGGCGCGTGACGTCAAGCCTGATGACAAGAAGAAGGTCCTGACCGAGGCCCTGGGGCTGGCCCGTTTGGTCAATCGTACGGGGGGCGAATATCGCGATCCGTCGCAGGCCATGATCACCCGCCTGATGGCCGCGTTGAATTACGACGGCACAGACCCCAAGGACTTTGAAACGGCCTACGGCAAGGCCCGCGAACTGGTCAACAAGATCAAGGAAAACAAGGATCTGATCCGTGCCGCCAAGGATCCCGAAGAGATCAAGCGTTATCAGAAGTCCTTCGAAGCCCATCTCGAAGAGACGGCTCGGATGTTGAACCTCGCTTTGTCGTTGCGGAAGGCTGATTCGAAGATCAAGGAAGTCAATACCTGCCGGTATTCGTTGTGCTACGTCTACTACGAGCAAAAGCGTTCTTACGAATCGGCGGTACTGGGTGAATTCGTGGCCCGGCGGTATGCGAAGGACGAAGAGTCCGAATCACTGCCGTCTGATTCCGCCTACCTGGCGATGGCCGCCTATGCGCAGGCCTACAACGCGAAGGGCAATAACGACAAGCAGACCGACATCGAGAAGGTGATCGGGATTTCGGACTTCATCGTGGCGACCTGGCCGGGAACTCCGAAGGCGATTGAAGCCCTGGAAATGCTCGGCAAGATGTATCTGCAGATCAAGGATTACGGCAAAGCGGCCGAAACGTTCGAGAAAGTGCCGGCTGATTCTGCATCCTATTTGAAGGTGCAGTTGATGCTGGGGCAGACGTTGTGGGAAGCGGCCATTGAAGGCTACAACAAGCCCGAAGGCGAACGTCCTCCCGCCGCCAAGTTGCTCGAATATCAGACCAAGGCCCAGGAAACTCTGAAGAAGGTCATCGCCACCCTGGAGCCGAAGTTGGCCGACACTGAAGTGCTGCCGGACGACTTGGCGACGGCAAAATTGACGCTGGCCCAGATCGCCAATCAGACCACACAATACGCCGAAGCGCTCAAGTTGCTGGAAACGGATAAGCGGGCGGTTGTCACTGCCATCGCTGTCGCGGAAGGGGAAAAGCGACCGGCCAGCGGCGTGAAGAGCGGCCGGTTTGCCCAGGAAGTTTACAAGCAGATCCTGCGGTCGTACATCGGCTTGCAGAACCTGGAAAACGCTCGCAAGGCGATGACCGAGCTGGAAAAGATCGCCACGGGTCAGGGGCAGGACATTCTTCCGATTTATATCGCTTTGGGCAAGCAGTTCAAGGAAGAGCTGGATCGTCTGGCCAAGGCCAATCCTGATCAGCACAAGACGGTTCTCAAGTCGTTCGAGAGCTTCCTGTCGAACATGCTGGCGCGCAAAGAAGGCCAGAATTACAACTCGCTGGCCTGGATCGGTGCGATGTATGTGTCGTTAGGTGAAGGGACCCCGGACAAGACGGTTGCCGCAACGTACTTTGCACAGGGCAGCACGGCCTACAATGAATTGATCGCCAAGGCCGGAGGCGACCCCACGTTCTGCACCGACCCGCAATTGCTGGCCGCGAAGGCACAACTGGTGGCTTGCAAGCGTAAGGCGGGTGAGTTCGAAGCCGCGGTCGAAGGGATCACGGAGCTCCTGCAGAAGCGCAAGAATGCCATCGATACCCAGACCGAAGCGTGTTACGTCTTCCAGGACTGGGCTGCTGCCGGGACGACTGAATCACCCAAGCAATGGGCGGTGGCGATGAGCGGGGATAAGGCTTTGACGGCTACGAAACAGAAACCCATTGGCATGTGGGGCTGGGCCGAACTGTCCAAGCGACTGATGCAGTCTCCCGAGGCGGCTAAGTATATGGACTCGTTCCTGGAAGCGCGCTACAACATTGCCCTGTGTCGGTTCAAAGCGGCCGCGGCAATGCCTGAAGGTGGTAAGCAGGCCACGAAAAAGACGGGCGAAATGGGGCGGGCCATCACCGAGATCCAGCGCACGGCCCTGCAGATCAATATGACCGAGGCTCAATATGCCAAGTTCAATGGGTTGCATCGTGAGATCCAGACGGCGATGAATTTGACGCCTACCGATATCGTTCGCAATCCGCCCGAGTCTGAGGTCGCTGAGGCCAAGGCCGCTGAGGCCAAGGAAGCGGAAGAAGATAAGAAGGTTCAGGCAGTAAAGAAGAAAAAGCGTCAGACGGTGGCCGACAATAAGCGGGCTGCGAAAAGCGAAGAAACGGCGCAAAGCTCTTCGATGTTGCTGATGGGTGGCGTGCTGTTGTTGTTTGTGGTCGGTGGAGGCGTCTGGTTCGTGATGAGGAGCAGCAAGCCCAAACGTCCGTCACTGGCATCCCTGGCCGCTGGCGAGATGCCGAAGATCGTAGTCGCAGCCCCACCCGCTAAAAAGGCCGCACCGAAGTCGACTGCGGGTGCGACGGCCAGTTCCGCGGGGGCCGCGACTGCCAGTCCCAAAACCAAACCGCCCACCAAGCCGAAGGCTTAACGAAGGCGAGCGTTGGGCGTAAGCCCAATGGTTGTTGACGACTTGCAATAAACAATAGGACTGAACTCCAACAATCGATCACAGAAATCCGGTAGAAGAATTCGTAAGAATTCTTGTGTTTATTCAAATGCGGCGGAAGTCTGACGACGTTCCGCGACTCACATAAGTCACGCAGCAGTCAGTATATTCTCGAAGGAATTGGTTCCATGCCTCGCACCGTTCGTCTGTCATTGGTGGCACTGATGTTGGTCTGTTCGGCGTCCGTGGTGACGGCCGCCGATGTCCTCGAACAACGTGGCGTCGCGACGAAAAGCAGCGGCAAGGTCACCGGGGTGACCAAGGACAAGGTCAGTTTCGAAACGACCAAAGGGGAAAAGAAAGACATTCCCGCGAACGAAGTCAGCGAAATCCTGTGGGACGGCGAGCCCGCCGCGCTGAAGTCGGCGCGAAATCACGAAGCGGGCGGTCGGTTGCAGCAAGCCATCGACGGTTTTGCGAAAGCGGCCACCGACAACAAGAGTGATAACCCCAACGTGAAGCTGGATATCGACTACTTCACATTGCGTGCCCAGGCGCGCATCGCTCTGACTGATCCCAAGAGGATTCCCGATGCGTTGAAGAAGCTGGCCGATTTCCAAAGCAAGAATGGTGACAGCCGGCACTTTTACAATGCGGCCGGCTTGCTGGTCGACTTGAATCTGGTGAATAAGGATGCCGCCGCTGCGAAAACGGCCGCGGAAACCTTGGGAAAAGCGTCAGGCAACGATCAAAAGATGGCGTCGAAGATTGCTTTGGCTCGCGTGGCCTTGCTGGAGAATAAGACTGCGGAGGCCCAGACGGAGTTTGAAGCGGTCGCCGGGATGACGGCGATGGGTCCGGCCGAGGAATCTCGCAAACTGGAAGCCAAGCTGGGACTGGCTCGCTGCCTGCAACTGCAAAGCAAGTTCCCGGAAGCCATCAAGTTGCTCGATGAGGTCATCAATCAATCGGCTCCGGAAGACTCCAAGGTCCAGGCCGAAGCGTATGTAAGACAGGGTGACTGCTTCCAGGCCAGTGCCAAGAACAAAGACGCGTTGCTCGCTTATTTGCACGTCGACGTGCTGTTTTCGACCGAAAAATCGTTCCATCCCGAGGCGTTGTATCACTTGTCGCGGTTGTGGACTGCCGTGCAACAACCCGACCGGGCGAACGAGGCTGCCGACAAGTTGACCTCGGAATATCCCAACAGCCCGTGGACGGAAAAGCTGAAATCGCCAGCAGCACCCGCAGGCTGAGACCCCGAACTTGACAAATGCGAGACGTCAAGTCCCGGACGTCTGGAAACTGTCAGCCGGTCTGTTTAGAATCGGGGATTGTGAAGATAAAAGTCCCCGAAAGTTCGAAAAAGTGGTATTCTGGTAGGTGTTGTGCGTCAAATTGAACTGGCGCTGACCGCCGCATTCACCAAAAACTGACCTTTACCCCATCGATTTGGTCCTGCATCAGGGCCAGTCAAGATCTCATAGGCTTAGTGACAAACTGGAGTTGAACAGGACGATGATTCAGTTCATGCGGCGAAAAGATAGTCTGCAAACCTGGTACTGGATGTTCGTTCTGGCGGTCGCCTTCGGGATGACTACCGTAACGGTGCAAACCGGCTGGCAAAGCAGTTTGTACGCTCAAGGCAAGAAGGATAAGGCCGCCAAGGCTGAAGAGGCTCCTGCAGAGGAGGAAGCCGCTCCCGCTGAAGGAGAAGAGGCTCCTGCCGAAGAAAAGCCCGCTGCCGCCGCTCCCCCTCAGCCTGGCCGTAGCTATCTGATGTGGATCATCGTCGCCTCGGGACCGTTCGGTGCGTGTATCGCCGTTGAATCGTTCGTCCTGGTGGCCCTGATCTCGATGAACTTCATGGCGTTTCGCCGGGAAAACTTCCTACCTGCCGCACTGATCGAATCGTTCGAGCAGAAGATCAATGCTCGCGATTACCAGGGTGCTTATGAGACCGCCAAGGCCAACGACTCGTACCTCGGTAAGGTGCTGACGGCTGGTATGGCCCGGTTGTCCAAGGGGCAAGAAGAAGCGATGGCCGGTATGGCCGAAGCGGGTGACGAAGAATCGATGTATCTCGAGCACAAGATGAGTTACCTCGGTTTGATCGTCGCGACGGCCCCGATGCTCGGGTTGCTCGGCACGGTGCAGGGTATGATCGACTCCTTCCGCGTTATTGCGGAATCGGAAACGTCACCCAAGCCCAAGGAACTGGCTGAAGGTATTATGACCGCCCTCGTGACGACGATGGAAGGCCTCGTCGTGGCCATCCCGGCGATCTTCGCGTTCGGTCTGTTCAAGAACAAGATCGGCAAGCTGCAGTTCGAAGTGGGTATGGTTTCGGAAGGCCTGATGGGCAAGCTGTTCGCCTCGGCGAAGAAGCCCGCCACCGGCGCAGCCCCGGCATCCGCCACCAGTGCGGCTCCGGCCAATCCGTCGACGTAAGCCTGCGGAACCTGTTGGACTCAGTGGTTCGAATCTCATTCAATTTGAAACGTCAGGAATGATCCATGGCTATGGACGCACCGGAAGTCGATATGACGCCGATGATTGACTGCGTCTTCCAGTTGATCACCTTCTTCATGCTGGTCATCAATTTCGAAAGCACGCAGGCGGACGAACGCGTCAAACTGCCCGAAAGCGAAATCGCGAAGCCGCCCAAGGTCAAGCGCGAAGACGAAGTCACGATCAACGTGGGCTTCATTCGCAATGCGGACGGTTCGAAACGGGTCAAGGATCCGCTGGTGTTTCTGCCTGGCGAAGACGTGTCGATCAGTCAGATGACGCCGCGCATCAAGAAGGATCTGCAGATGTACAAACTGCAGCATCCAGGCGATGGAATCAAGACGACGATCAAATTGCGATCGGATTCGGAAGTCCCCATCGGGGCCATTCAGGACTTGATCAAGCTCTACCAGGAAGAGGGCTACGAAAAGTTCGCCTTGCAGGCGATGGAAGAAGCCCCCAAGGAATAGTGTCCGATTTCTTGTCTCCCGACTCGGAGAGTCAGGCTACAACAGTTGCAGATCAATACCGCCCGAGTAGGTAGATCGATAGAGCAGAGACGTTTATGGCCAGCCGCAAAGCAGAATTGGCGATGCCCAAACCGGATATGACGCCGATGATCGATTGCGTCTTCCAGTTGATGATTTTCTTCATGTTGACGCTGAAGTTCGTCCAGGCGGAAGGCAACTTCGACATCAACATGCCGATCGGGCAATCGCAGGGAACGGCAGACCCGTTGGCACAGGACCTGAAGGTCCGCATGATCGCCGATGCCAACGGGAATCTGGTCAGCCTGCAGATGGGCAGCCGCAAGCTGGGCAATGACGAACGGGCCTTCGTCCAGTTGAACGGGGAAATCCTGCGTGCGATCGGTGGTACTCCCGGAGGCCCCGCATCGAAGGACACTGAAGTCGAAATTGATGCGGACTACAATCTGCATTATTCCTATGTGATCAGTGCCATCAGCGCCTGCACCGGACGTTTCGATGAGCGGACCAAGAACGTGGTGCGCTACATCGAAAAGATCAAATTCGCCCCGCCCCGCCGGCCGGGGAATTGATGCCGGGTATTTGATAATTGGCGCTGTCATGAGGGTTTGAGAGTATGAGTGTGTGAGAGTGTCGGAGTCAGCTTGCCGACTGATATGCATGGAATTGGCTCGACCCTCATACCCTCACACTCTGGTACTCTCATACTTTGATTCGGTGTTAGCCACCGATTGAAGTGAGATCTCCCGTCGCTCCCCAAAAATCACGGTTCGCCGTGATTTTTCTCTTTGTACAGGGACCATTTCCGATTAGGATTCGAAGGTGTCAGCGCACCTCTGATCGAATCTTCAAATCTGAAGGATCCTGCCATGCGACGTCGCGAATCCGCTTTGGCGATGGTCAAACCCGACATGACGCCGATGATCGACTGCGTCTTTCAGTTGATGATCTTCTTCATGCTGACGCTGAAGTTCGTCCAGGCCGAAGGCACGTTCGATATCAACATGCCGGCCGATGGTATTCCGGGCGGCTTCCCAACAGAAGATATCAAAGTTCGTCTCGTCGCGGATGCCGACGGGAATCTGGTCAGCCTCAAGATCGGCCAACGTCATCTCGGGAACGATGACCGAGCCTTCGAGCGACTGAATAGCGAAATCTTGCGTGCAATCGGTGGTACGCCCGGCGGTCCTGCGTCGAAGGACACGGAAGTGGAAATCGATGCTGACCATAAGCTGCATTATGAGTACGTCATCAAGGCGATGACGGCCTGCACTGGGCGTTTCGATCAGCGGACTCAGCAAGCGATACGCTATATCGAAAAGATCAAGCTCGCTCCGCCACGGCGTTGAGCGAATTTAGGATCGGCTCAGGATCACACCCGACACTCGTGCGCGCAATGAGATCGTGCCAGTGTATTTATCCCGGAGGGATTAAAGAGAGTAGCCGGTGGTTGAGCGTAGCGACACCACCGGTTAGCGACATATTGAATGTTTTCGACCCTGAAGGGGTCGCAGATTGAGAGTTCTGCGACCCCTTGAGGGTCGGATTTCTCTTGTTTAACGCCTCCCGGTGGTGTCGCTACGCTCAACCACCGGCTACTCTCTGGGACCCCATCCGGGGTCGAAGAAGCTGCGCACGCTCGACCCTTCACCTCTCCGCAAAGCTTCTTCTTCACACGGAATTTACTTTGTACAGGCGTGGCGTTCGGTGTAGGATCAGGGTTGGTGACCTTTTGTCTTCCCTGTGCCGCTGCCCTGATACATGAACTCACCTGTTGAGGCCCCTGCCCCGCCTACTCCCGAGCCAGTTGATGCCTGGACTTTGTGGCTGCGACGAACCGACCAACTGTTTGTGGGGACTCTGGTCATCGTGGCCGTGGCCTTGATGGGGCTGTATTGGGTCCGGTTGAAAGGTTGGGGCCAAACGCCGATTGAGATCGACCGGCTGCCGGCGCGGAAGTACGATTATCAATTGGATGTGAATCGGGCTCCCTGGTTCGAATGGACTTTGTTGGAAGGCATCGGCGAAAAGACGGCCAAGAAGATTGTGGCCTTCCGCGAGGAGCATGGTCACTTCCAGACGATTGAAGATGTCAGCCGGGTGCCCGGGATTGGTCCCAAAACGTGGGAACAGATCCGCCCCTGGTTGATCGTCAGCGACCAAAAAACTGTGCCCGCAGCGTCGAACTCAACCCCCTGAAAGAAGCGTCTATGGCAAGCTCAACCGACTGGTTGCGACGCGAAGTCCTGCAGGTGGGGGCGCTGGGTTGGACGGGATTGACGCTGAGTCAGTCACTCGCCGCCGAGCAGTTGGAAAACCGTCCAGCGCGGGCCAAGGCGTGCATTCTGCTCTACATGGATGGTGGCCCCAGTCACATCGATCTGCTGGACTTGAAACCTCGAGCCCCGCGTGAGATTCGTGGTCCGTATCATCCCATTTCCACGTCTGTCGGCGGCTTGGAAATCGGGGAACTCTGTCCGCGGCTGGCGCAGCAGATGCACCGGATGACACTCATTCGTTCGGTCTGCCACGAGCAGACGGTCCACGATCCGGCCGTCTACCAGATGCTGACGGGTTACCGACACGTCAGTACGGCGGGTGGGCTCAAGGTGGAAGCGGATGATGTGCCGCACATGGCGGCCGCGTTTGGCTGCGTAGATCCATCTCCAGCGGCAATGCCCAAGGTCATCGAACTGCCCGAAACGATGCACATGGAAGGCCGCATTCTGCCGGGGCAAAGCGCGGGCTTTCTGGGGTCGTCGTTCGATCCGTTTCGTGTGCGACTCTCGCCAGCGGGACAGATCTCGCAGCCGGAGTTCCAACTGCGTCAGGAGTTGTCGATCGAACGGCTGAACTTGCGTGACAAGTTGTTGGGGGCCTTGCATCCCGCCGCTTCCGCATCGCCGATCGATGCTGATCCGGACGGGCAGCGTTACGACATCTATCACCGTCAGGCCCTCGAGATCCTCCGCAGTCCGCAGGTGGGCGAGGCGTTCGCGCTGGATCAAGAATCGGCTCAGACTCAGGACCGATATGGCCGCTATCGCCACGGGCAGTCGACGGTACTGGCGCGGCGTCTGGTGGAAGCGGGAGCGCGATTTGTGACTGTCTATTGGGGCCGCGAGAACCAGGACTGGGCCGACGGCAAGGGAGCCCGCCCGGCCAACAATCCGTGGGATACGCATCGCAATCATTTCCCACTGACCGCGAACACGTTGATGCCGCGGGCTGATCAGACCCTCTCCGCGTTATTGGAGGATCTGGATCAGCGGGGACTTCTGGATGACACGTTGGTGGTGTGGATGGGTGACTTCGGACGGACTCCGCGGATCAGTCAGCCTTGGGCCAGTCGCGATCACTGGCCGCACGCCTTCAGCATTCTGATGGCGGGCGGCGGGGTGCCTCGCGGATTGGTGTATGGTCGCACCGACGACCACGCAGCCTATGTCACCGAGAATCCGGTATCGCCCGCCGACGTCACGGCGACGATCTTCGCGCTGCTGGGTGTAAATCCGCGGGCGATGGTTCCCGGCCCAAATGGCCTGCCGCATCGGATTTCGTCAGGGCGGCCAGTGCCAGAACTAATGGTCGGATAGCCGTCCCATTCCCATCCGTCCCATAAGTCCCATTGGTCCCATCAAAATTCATGGGACTTATAGGACTTATGGGATCGTTGCAGACAGTTTTGTTTACGGCTTCTCCCGAGTCTGCTCGAACAGATAGACCCCGCGCTTGTTCGCGACGATGATGTCCAGCAGGCCGTCGCCGTTCATGTCGTACGTTTCGAAGTGCGTGCCGACTCCGCTGTCCTCGTCGATGATGTGCTGGACCCACTTGGCCGTTTTGTCGGTCTGTTGTAGTTCGTACCAGGCCAGGTACGGGGGTTCGTCTTCTCCGGGATCGTTGCCGTTGTGTGCGTAATAACGCTTGCCCGTGACGAGGTCCGGAAGGCCGTCGCCATTGATGTCGGCCAGGCACAGGGCGTGCGTTTGAGCGATCGACTTGTCGAATTCGCGCGTCTTCCAGCCGTCGGCGGTTTGCTCGTGAAACCACATACCGCGGCGATGGGCACTTGTGCCGACGACGTCGTTGTCGCCGTCGCCATCGTAGTCGTAGGCATACATCTGGGCCTGGGCTTCACCCAATTTGGCAGCGTGGAACTTCCACGGTTCGTTGCTGGCGGCAGCCGTTCCTTCCCACCAGCCGGCGGTCCCGATGATGTCGTTGATGCCGTCGCGGTTGACATCACCGATACCCAGTCCGTGCGAGAAACGCTCGGTGCCAGGAGCCTTGGGCCCGCTGATTGGCGTGACTTTCCACGGTGCAAACGGATCAGCGTCAGGCCGCGCCAGACACATGCGGCCTTGTGCATCGCCATAGACCAGTTCGCGGCGTCCGTCGCCATCGACGTCGAGATACGTGGGACTTTCATTGTTGGTAACTGGAACCATTTCCACCTTGCGCCACGGTCCACCCTTCGCGCCCGGATTCTGGAACCACCAAGTTTGATTGCCGGGGAAGTCGACCACGATCAAGTCCTGGCGTCCGTCTCGGTCGAGGTCTTCGGCCCAGTTGCAGAACGTGTTGCTGTAAGTCTTCTTGGCGAACTCCTGCGGTTTTTCGAGGATCGAATGGGGCGTCCATTTGGGGGCCTCGTACCACATGCTGCCGGCGGCGATGTCCAGCAGGCCGTCGTTGTTGAAGTCGCCCATCGCGACCCCTTCGCTACGGAATTTGTTCTCGAGCAACTCGATGGTCGTCTTGCGGAATTTAATGGCTGTGCTCGGAGCGGTTGGCGTGCTGGAGAGACTGGCACCGCCTCCCGCGGGTTTGGGCATCGAGACAATCGGCGTCAGCTTGAAGTTGCGATAACGGACTTCGGTCTTGCCCCCAGAATGCAGTTGCAACGCCGTAATTCCCGAGCGGGCGCCGGGGGGATCTTCGAGTTCGACGCACGGCTGGCCGTTAATGAAAGTGCGGATTCGGCTGCCGATCGCCACGATTTCATAACGGTTCCAGTCTCCCTTCTTGACGTGAGCTTCCCCCGACTTGTCCCACAGCAAAGCTCGGCCGTGTTCTTCGTAGAGCTTGCCCCACCAGCCGACGCCGATGTCGGCCTGATATCCCTTCACTTCCCCTTCGGGCTGTGCCAGGCTGCGGAACTGAATGCCGCTGTTGCCTTCGTCATTGACGAGCTTGACTTCGACTTCGAAACGGAAGTCATCGACGAGCAGCTCGTTGATCAGAAACTCGTTGCGTTTGAGTCCCGCCGTCCGACCTACCAGTTCGCCATTCTCGACCGACCAGAGCTCGGTGTTGCCGGTCCAGCCGGTGAGATCTTTGCCATTGAACATCACCGCGGGAGCCCCACCGCCAACAGCCAGCGGCACCTGGCCCGGGCTGGCGAGGTAGGCGATGAGCGACCGTATTTCACGCTCATTGAACGGTTTGAGAATGTCGTCCGGCATCATCGACTTATCGCTGGTAACGCGGACGTCGATTTCCGGTTTGGGAACAACGACAATTTCGTTGGCGGTGGCCAGAGTGAGTGCGTTTTGATCCTCACCTTTCACGATGCCATTCAGTGTGCGACCTTCAGTCGTGACGATGACTTGTACCTGATAGTCTTTGCCAATCTGAGCACTCGGATCGACGATATTCGAGAGAATGTAGTTCAAATCGGCGCGATTGGAGCCGGTCAATTCGGGGCCGACTTTCGACCCGGTCCCGAACAGTGTGTGACATTGCTGGCAGGTCTTCACGTAGATCGCACGGCCCAGCGACAAGTCGGGCCGCTGAGTATCCTTCGGGGCGGCCCGCAGCATGGCGCGTAGAGACGTGATCAGCTGGGCCTTATCGGCTGGCGTGTCACGCAACGTACCCCAGACCTTGGTGATATAGGGTTCGATCTCTTCGTTCTTCAAGCTTCGCAACTGGCGGACCAGATCGGCTGAGAGGTCGGCTGCCGGTACCTTTTTCAGTTCCACCGCTTTCAACATGGCGACGGCATACGTCGGCCGCGAAGCCAGAGTATTTAACGCGTCTCGTTTTTGGGCCGCGTCGAACTGGTTGTAGGCAGCGAGGATGGCTTCGGGCGTTTTGGGATCGTCGTAGGTTGCCAATCCACGGACTGCGGCTCCAGCCAGCTCTTTGGTGGCCAGCAACTTTTGCAGTAGTGGGGCGAGGTTCGGAGCCTTGCTGGTGACGAGGGCGTCGATGGCGGCCGCGCGTTCTGCCATGTCAGCCTCAGGATTGGCCAACAGCAACTGCCGGGCGGCCAAGGCTTGAGGATCGCCGAAAGTAATCGCCAGATTGAGGGCAACCGCACGCACGCCAGCGTCTTCGCTTTTCGCATATTGCCGATAGAGTTCGCTCCAACCGTCCGGCATGGGGACCTGTCGACGACCGCGCAGGCCTTCCGCGATTTCTTTGAGAGCCAGCAACTGATCGGCAGGTTGTGCGGACTTGCCCAGTACCAGAGCGATGAGCTGGTTCAAAATTGCCGGGTCATTGGTTTGAGTCAACCGGCGAATCAGATAGCCACGGACGAGGGGGATCTTGGCGGCCTCAATGAGCTTCAACCCGGCTTGCGGATCAGCAGAAGCGAGCGATTCGGCGGCATACCAGTAGAGGTACGGCAGATTGTGATCGCTGGCGTCTTCGGCATGACTGAGCAACGCCGGCAACAGCGCGGTGCGATCGGCGATGGGGAGTCTCATCGCAGCACTGGCGAGATACATGCGGACCACGGGTGACGGATCGCTCTGTGCCAGTTCGGCCATCTTGTTAAAGACCGTTTGCGCGGGACGGCCTTGTTCGCACGCCAATTGAATCGTCCAGGCGCGAACGTAGGGGCTCGCATCCTTCAGAGCGATGAGTTGCAAAGGCGGAACAAGCAGCCCCGAAGCATGCAATCCCCACACGCCACGTAACCGACGGACTTCGTCGGCGCCCTTCATAGTCAGCTGAGTCAAACTATTAAGTGCCGGGAGGGCGATCTTCGGCTTGGCTGCCGCATTGCCGCCAAACCCTGCGGCCCGTTCTTGCAGGATGCGGCGGGCGTGCCGGGCGAACCAGTCATTCGTATCGAGCTGCAGTTCGGCCAATTCCACATCCGTCTTGAGACGCAAATTGAGCCCCGCATCAGGACGCTGTGCGGGAGCGGCACCCTCGGCCCCGGTGTAGCTGATCTTGAAGATGCGTCCGTTGGTCCGGTCGTGACCGGGGATGTTTCCGTGATGACACTGGTTTTTGTCGTACCAGTCGATCATGTAGACGTTGCCGTCCGGACCGTATGTCAGATAGAGAATCTGTGACCAGATGTCGTTGGCAAACAGGAAATCCGGAGCCCGGTCGCCGACATATCCCGAACCATTCGCTGCGAGGGCATCCATGTTGAGACGTGCTCCATGGATGTTGTTCATAAACAACTGGTCGTGATATTGCTGGGGCCACGTTCCGCCCAGATAGACCATCGCACCCGCATGGGCGTGACCGCCACCGGCGGCGTCTGACTTGCCGTTGCCGCTATGTGGAGTGCCACCCAGCCAATGGCGATGCTTGGCGATCGTCTTGATGTCGTCGTACGTGAAGGGATTGAAATGGGTCCCCGCCTGCCGCTGATACCGGGCCCCTTGAATCATGTGATAGAGGTGCGGGATCACGCAGGCGGTCTCAAACGCCTGCCCCTTGGAGTTGAAGTCGACGCCCCACGGGTTGCTGGTTCCCTCGGCAAACAGTTCGAACTGATGCCGCGTGGGATGATAACGCCAGATACCGGCGTTGAGGGGAACCCGCTTGTCGTCCGGAGTTCCCGGCGCGCCGACTCGCGAATGCGTGAAGACACCGTGGCAGCCGTAGAGCCAGCCATCCGGGCCCCAGATGAAGGAATTCAGGGTCTCGTGAGTATCCTGATAACCCCAGCCGTCGAGCAACACTTGCGGCGGGCCATCGGGGGTATCATCCCCATCGGCATCGGGAATAAACAGCAGGTTGGGGGCCGAGCCCACGTAGACTCCACCGAACCCGAGTTCCATTCCACTGACCAGATTGAGCTTGTCGGTGAACACCTTTCGGGTGTCGAATTTGCCGTCTTGGTCCTTGTCTTCGAAGATCACAATCCGATCTTTGGCCTGATCCTCAGGCAGACGGATGGGATAGGAAAAGGCCTCGGCGACCCACAGCCGGCCGCGGTCATCGAAGGCCATCGCGATCGGTTGTTGAACGTCGGGTTCGCCAGCAAAGAGCGACACTTGGAAGCCGGGCGGAACCTTCATCGCCTTGGCAGCCTCTTCGGGCGACAGTCCTGCATGGGCGAAGGTGTCCGGCTGCAGCGGAGCCGTGCGTTCGGGAAAGTTGGGCTTCTTGTCATGGAAGCGGAAGTCATCAAAATTGATGTGGCCCCAGTGGCCGGTATTCTTATCGACGAGGCGAATGAAGATCTCTTTGCCGACGTAAGCTGACAGGTCGACGAGGATAGGCTTCAGCGTTTCGGATTCGTCGCCCGCCACGCGGCGGATCACCTTGTCGCCGTCTTTCGCGACAATTTCAACGCAGGTCGTATCAGTCGGACCGCCGGCGACCAGGAAGCTGGCAAACGGCTGTCGCACCACAAACGGCACCGAGGTCAACGTGCCAACAGGAGGGTCCTGGGCGATCTCATAACCGCCAATCCAGAATTTGCCGGCGTGATCGCTCTTCATGTCTCCCCGGCGTTTGTGGACGAGATCACCCTCGACAGGTTGCTTGACGAACGCCGCACCTTCGGCGGTCCAGTCCTTGAGCGTCCCCGTTTCGAAGTCAAAATTTAGTGGCTTTCCTTGCGCATCAGTGGGCAAGGTCCCCGGGCGAGGTTCTTTGACGGGATCTGCCGCCGATGACAGAGAGGTGGAACTGACGAAAACGATCAAACTTGCAGCAATGTATCCACAGCGAGGCAGCAGACAGGATCTCATGAGGCGCTCTCCTGAAAAGGTTCTGCGTGAGTGTGGTCTGCGGGATCGCAGGTGTCAATGTTGTCAGACAAACACCCGCTTCTAACTAGAGAGGGAAGAACCGGAAATACAAATTCTCACGCAAAGGCGCTAAGGCGCAAAGAATTCAAACTCTCTATTCAACTTTGCGCCTTTGCGCCTTTGCGTGAGATAATAACTCTTCGAAAACTGGTACCTGATAGAACGGTGCCGGCGATCAACGGTTCTCTTTGTGGAACCGTTTGCCCTTCATTTCGAATCGTGGCAGGACGCCCGTCGCGACTGCAGTCACTTGAACCTGGAAATTCAGGCGTGATTTGAAGACTTGAACGACTTGTTCGATCAGGGTTGCCTGTGCTTCGTCGTTTTGCGATGTGGCGTCGGGTTCGATTTCGACTTCCAGGTGTTGCATGGCCTTTTGATCGCGCAAGGTGATGCGGTACTCGGCGATGTGCGGGATCTGTCGCAGCCATTCTTCCAGAGCGCTGGGATAGAAGTTGTTGCCGCGAATGGTCAGCATGTCGTCGGATCGACCTAAGATTCCACCTGCCAGCCGCAGGAGTTCATAGCCGTCAGGGCTGGGTGTCGTGTCGGCCCGTACGATGTCGCCGGTGCGATAACGGAGCAGCGGGCTGCCCCAGCGACCCAAGTTCGTGATGACGAGCTCTCCGGGTTCACCAACGGGAACGGGCTTCGTCGTTTGAGGATCGATGATCTCGGCGATGCATTCGGATTCCAGAACGTACATTCCGCCGCGATATCCCACGCTTTCCGTCGCCAGCGGGCCGAGTTCCGTCATGCCCCAGTGATCAAAAACACGAGCCCCCCACGCGGCCTCCAATTGCTGCCGCATCGTGGGTAAGCAGCCACCCGGTTCTCCGGCGACGATCAGACCACGTACGGAACTCGACTTTAGGTCCAGACTCATTTCCTGGGCGACCTCGGCCAAGCGCAGCGCGTAAGTCGGCGTGCAACAGACCAGAGTGGCTTGATGATCGAAAATCATCTGCAGCCGCGCCGGACTGCTGAGTCCCCCCGCAGAGAGGCACAGGTTTCCCAGTTTTGCCGCACCGTCAAAGGCAGCCCAGAATCCCAGGAACGGCCCGAAGGAAAACGGAAAGCACAGGCGGTCGGCGGGGGTCAGCCCGATCATGCGATAAATCTGAGCCCAGTTTTCGAGGAACCCGCCCCAGCTTCGCGGCACATCGAGCCATCTCAGCGGTCGGCCTGTGGTGCCGGAGGTCTGGTGCATCCGCGAATAGGCCGCCAACGGATACGTCAGATTGGTCCCGTACGGCGGATGGGCGGCCTGGTCGGCGACGATTTCCTGTTTGGTGATGAATGGGACTTTTTGCAGATCGTCGAGCGTCTGAATATCGTTCAGACTGAGGCCCGCCGCAGCGAAGCGGTTCGTCCAAAAGGGGTTGCTGGGCAGGATTTCCGTCAGCAAGGCTCGCAGGCGAACAAACTGTCGGCGCTCTAGGGCCGCCCGGTTCAGTCGTTCGGGACACGCCATCGGATTGGGGGTAGGCAGCGGTGCGGGCACGGATGAGGGCTCGATATGAGGAAGGGAAGCGTGGTATCAGCCGGAACGCGTTAGCGTCCGGTTCGATTTCACGATCGACTCGATAGTTGTTCCGAACCGTGGGCTAGCGCCCAGCGGCTGATTCACGGGAAAAATTCCTTCGCCTGTGAATCAATCTCATGGTACCGGCAGCTCGTCTGCTCTTGTAGCTCGCAAACTGTTCCGGTCGGGCAAATTGATTCATCTTTCGGTTGCAGTGGTGTCCCCAACGTGAGGCTGCGACACGTCTCCAGTCCGAATCTGTTGAATTCACTTTACTGCATAAGTTGCTGGAACTTACGACGAGGCTTACCCCTTGCATGGAGTTCGCTCAAATGCCCGGTGAAGGGACGAGCAGTGTTCAAGTCCCTCCAGCCTTGGGGTCGATTTCATGAGTGGGCTTCATCGGCAGTTAATATGGCGGAGACCGACACGACTCTTGGTTGTCGGCAGGAGAGAAGGAAACGCATGTCCGCGACGGAAAAAAAAGACCAGTTCCGCCTCGGGTTCCTCACCGCGATGGAGGTTCCCGAGCAGGGCTTCGTCGGCGGTCTGTTGATCACCAACCGGCATGGGCGGCCGTTGGAATTCCAGTGCACGGCCCCGCTGAAGCCGAATCGGACGCAGGAGATTCTGTACGGTTCGACCTTAGGGCCTTACGTGATGGGCGAAGTCATTGCCCGGACGCTGGTTGAAAAGGTCGGCGTCAAACCGCATCTGATCCTGACGGAGCGGGTGGAGATCCTCGAGCTGCGGAATCATGTCGCGATGCCGATCGGCTGTCTGGATGCAGACCAGACCGAGAAGGTGCCATCCGAGACGGAATCGGGCTTCAAGATTGGCCGGCAATGGTTTCGGGTGCACTCGGGACATACCGCCGATCGGGGTGAGCTGGAGACGCAGACGACGCAGGTGCCCAAGGATGCGGATATGCGTGAGCCGTTTGAACGGGTGCGGGAAGCGTTGCTGGAGACGGTGAAAAGCGGGAAATGAAATCAGCCGCAGGGCGCTAGCCCCCGGTTCAAATAACGGTTGGAACCGGACGCGAGCGCGTTCCGGCTGATGGGAGGGTGAGGCTCCTGCCGAACCGCTTGGTCTTTCGGGATCCGCCAGACTTAGCGGCTCGGCGGGGTACCCTCTGGGTCCCTCGCCCTCCCATCGACTCTTCAGGAGATGAAACACACGATGTCCGATTCATCTCCTGTAGGCGAGAAACTCGTCGATCAAAGCGTCGCGGCGGCTGGTTCCTCCGGTGCCACCGAGGCGATTCCTCGTCCCCACTTCGACCCGCAACAATTTGCGAAGCAGTTTGTGACCGAGCAGCTTTCGGCGGCGAAAGTGACGAATCCGCGCCGCGCGGTTCCGGCCAGTGAACCCGTCTCTCCACAAGCTGAAACAGTGCCCGATGTCGAAGAGGAAAAGGCTGAGACGCCAGCATCGACTGGTACGACGCCCGATTATGGTGTGGATAGTGTCGAGGTTGATCTCACCTTTAAGCCGCAAATCCACATCGCGGGCTTCAACAGTGCTCTGCAGCGCGGAGCCTCCAACGGCGTGCAGGTCGTCACCGTTCCGTTGTTTTCCAAAGGTCAGCCCACGACGAAGTGGACTCCCTATTGGGGCAAGGTTCAGACCTTCGGGCTGACGTTTCCGGAGGGGTTTGAGTTCCTCGCCCCGAAGCCGGAAAAAACGGCGTCAGAAGGATCGGGGGAAGGTAGCGGCAACGGGCCTTCGGCCGCCGATCTGATTGCCTTGCTGCCGCCCGGGGCTTTGGATGCCGGGCAGGCTCCGCCGGTTGAGCCTGAAGTCCCAGAGAAGCGGACGAAGGTGAAGCCACCCAAGGATGCGGTGACGATCGAAGATCGTTTGTTCTATCTGCTGCAGCCGCCGCTGGAAACGTGGCTGAAGGGGCAGGAACTGATCATGCCCTTTGAACCCTTCCCGTATCAGTACGAGGGAATTGCGTGGCTGTTTGCTCAACAGGCTGCGTTGCTGGCGGACGAAATGGGGCTCGGAAAAACCATGCAGACCATCACGGCGATGCGTCTGCTGCTGCGTGCGGGGCAGGTCAATCGGATTCTGCTGGTCTGTCCGAAGCCGCTGATTCCCAACTGGCAGCGTGAATTCAAGGCTTGGGCCGAGGAACTGCCGATTGTCACGATCGAAGGGGATGCGACCCACCGCAAGCTGCAGTGGACGATGCCCGGAGTGCCGATTCTGCTCGCCAACTACGAGGTCCTGGTACGCGATTTCGAAATGCTGGCGGACGATCCCCCCAAGTTTGATCTGTTGATTTTGGATGAAGCTCAGCGGATCAAGAATCGGGGCTCGCGGACGGCGGTGACGGCGCGGGGCATCCCGCGTAAACGCAGTTGGGCACTGACGGGGACACCGATCGAAAACCGGCCGGAAGAAATGGCGTCGTTGTATGAGTTCATGGAAGTGATTCCAGAGAGTTCATGCCCCGATCTGCGGCAGCTTCAAAAGTTGTCCAAGAGCTACATTCTGCGCCGCACCAAAGATCTGGTGATGAAGGACCTGCCGCCCCGTTTCGATCGTGACGAGATCCTGGAACTGGCTCCCGCTCAGAAAATGGCCTACGAAATGGCCGAGAAAGACGGCATTATTCGGCTGAATGAGATGGGGGATTCGATTTCGGTTCAGCACGTGTTCGAACTGGTCCTGCGGTTGAAGCAGATTACCAACTACGAACCGGTGACCGGCGAGAGCGCCAAGTTGGAACGTCTGGAAGCCGACATGGAAGAAATCGCGGCCAGCGGTGGCAAGGCGATTCTGTTCAGCCAGTGGACCAAGACGATCTCGTTCCTGGAAGAGAAGTTGGCTCGATTCAATCCGCTGGTCTATCACGGTGGCATCCCGCCCAAGAAGCGCGAACCGATTCTCGCGGAATTCAAAGAGGCCACCGATCGCCCGTTGCTGATGATGAGCTACGCAACCGGTGCCGTGGGGCTGAATTTACAGTTTGCCGGGTATGTGTTCTTGTTCGATCGCTGGTGGAATCCCGCGGTGGAAGATCAGGCGATTAACCGCGCGCATCGCATCGGCCAGAAGACACAGGTGATCGTTACGAAGTTTATTTCGAAGGATACGATCGAAGAACGGATCGACCGCGTCTTGAACGAGAAGCGGCAAATCTTTGCAGCGGTGCTGGGTGAGGGCGACAACACGAATGTCTCATTGAGCCTGAATGCGTCTGAGATCTTCGGGTTGTTCGATATGAAGGCACGACATGGCAAGGGAACGCGGTCGATTGCGCCGTTGCCGCCGCCGGCTTAGGGATTTGAATTCGGTGTCTCTACGCCCCGGAGGGGCCGTCGTAGGTAGCCAGAGGCGGAAGCCTCTGGACCCGGAGTCCCAATATGGAATTCCCGCCCCGGCGGGGCCGGCCCCGCCGGGGCGGATTGGCTATCAAGCGTGGCGTGTTCCAGGGGCTTCCGCCCCTGGCTACCTACGTCGAGCCCTCCGGGCTGAAAACATCTCGTCTCCATCTGGCTCCTGACTCCGCCGCTTGTTTTGTGTGATGGCGCCGGTGCTGCTGTTTTCTGCTACAACCTTTGACTTGAAGCAATCGATTCCTCAACGTCGCTACCCGATCCCGGTCGTATGCCCAACATCATTATCATTGGAGGCGGACTCGCCGGGATGGCTGCGGCGTCCGCATTGGTCTCGAGCGGAACTCGCGTCACCCTGCTGGAGTCTCGGCCGCGATTGGGTGGGCGGGCCAGTTCGTTCGTGGATCAGACGACTGGCACGACGATCGACAACTGCCAGCATGTGAATCTCGGCTGTTGCACGAATTTTCGCCATTTTTGCGAAGTGACCGGAATCGGGAATGAGCTGCGGACGGAGCCCTCGATCACCTTCATCGGACCGAATGACCGAGCCCACATTCTCGCCGCCAGTCCGTGGCCCGCGCCGCTGCATCTGCTGCCCAGTTTTGCTCGATTGAGTTATCTCACGTGGTACGACAAATGGCGGTTGGCGTGGGGGTTGAGGGCTTTGGCGCATCGCCGGAATGCCGGTTCGAATGAGCTCATGTCGGATTGGTTGAGGCGACATCGGCAGACTCCCAATACAATTCAACGCGTCTGGCAAGTGGTCCTCGTCAGTGCGTTGAGCGAGAGCTTGGATCGCATTGCCGTAAAGGATGCTCGCAAGGTTTTCGTTGACGCGTTCCTGGCGAATCGGCATGGGTGGGAGCTCCAGATTCCCACGGCGCCGCTGGATACGTTGTATACGCATAGTGTGGGGGATTGGCTACGAGGACAGCGTGTCGATGTGCTCTTATCGACGGGCGTCAGCCGAGTCATCATGACTGGTGAGCGTGCCACTGGAGTCGAGCTACGCGATGGCCGCATCCTCGCCGCGGATGAAATCATTCTGGCGGTTCCCAGCTTCAGTGTGGCCGCCCTGTTGCCCGAGCAGATTGCGGCCCTGCCCGTCATCCAGGGACTGAAGCAGCTGGAGTGGGCTCCGATTTCGAGCGTGCATTTGTGGTTTGACCGACCGATCATGCCGCTGCCGCATGCGACGCTGGTGGATCGACTCAGCCAGTGGGTATTTGACCGCGGAGTCGTGAACGCACCAACGGGCGACGTGGCGAATTATTACCAGGTGGTAATCAGTGCGTCGCGTGATCTGGAGGGTCGCGAACAGAGTGACATCATCCGCGACGTCGTGACCG
Source organism: Planctomycetaceae bacterium (assembly GCA_021732415.1). GTDB lineage: Bacteria > Planctomycetota > Planctomycetia > Planctomycetales > Planctomycetaceae > JAKFVC01. The sequence goes on along the minus strand of JAKFVC010000068.1, from coordinate 13,166 downwards.
AACTGACTGCGATCTGGCCGATGTCCAACGGTTGCCGATTGATTCATGGGCGGGTTGTCACCGAACACAAGGCGTGCCTATCGATGCTGCCGCAGAACGAGGCGTTGCGGCCGGGTTCTCAATCTCCGATCTCGAATGTTTCCTTCGCGGGAGATTGGACGGCGACAGGCTGGCCCAGCACGATGGAGGGGGCGGTCCGCAGTGGGTATCTGGCGGCAGAGAATGTCGCGCGGCATCTCGGTGAGGCGAAACGCTTCGTGCAGCCTGACTTGCCGGTGAGCTGGTTGGCCCGGGTTTTGTTGGGGATATAATTGGGCGAGTGCCAATTGGTGAGTCGTGAAGCTATAATTGGTGTTGGATTTTACCAATTGAGCCGCGGTCTCGGTTCGCCACTTATTGTAGCCCCGGAAGGGGCGGCCGCATAAAGCCTGGGGCGCCAGCCCCAGGAATAGATCGAATGATGGACTCAAGCCCCGGAGGGGCGACCGAAGCTGTAGTACGGTTACTCGGTCGCCCCTCCGGGGCTTGGATTTCTTAAACAACTCGCCACCTGGGGCTGGCGCCCCAGGCTTTATGCGGTCGCCCCTTCCGGGGCTACATTTGCTCGTCATTTTAGCTATTTCATTAAGACCTCACCGTGGCATCGAAGAAGCCCAAACCAACTCCTGAGCCTGAAGACCCGGAAAACATTCCCCTGACATCGTTGGGTGTGCTCGGTCCCGAGGGCCACATTGCGCGACGGTTGCCGAAGTATGAGCATCGTCCTGAGCAACTCGAGATGGCGCAAGCCGTTGAGCGGGCGATTGCCGAGAAAAAGCATCTGATCGTCGAGGCCGGGACGGGCGTTGGTAAGAGCTTTGCGTATCTCATTCCGGCCATTCTGGCGGCGACCGCCAATCAGGGGCGACGAGATGATGCAGACGGTCCCAAGCCCAAGAAAAAGCCGATTATTATCTCGACACACACGATTGCTCTGCAGGAGCAATTGATCGGTCGCGATATTCCCTTCTTGAATTCGGTGCTGCCGGTCGAGTTTTCCGCCGTGCTGGTGAAGGGACGCAGCAACTACGTGAGTCTGCGGCGGTTGTACGGGACGAAAGACCGGGCCGCGTCGCTGTTCGCGGAAGATGAAAAGATGCAGCAGCTCAGCGCGCTGTTGAAGTGGTCGACCGATACCACCGACGGCAGCCGGGCGAGTCTCGATTTTCGGCCGCTGCCCGATGTCTGGGACGAAGTGCAGAGCGAACACGGCAACTGCCTGGGCAAGCACTGTCCTACCTACGAGGAATGCTACTACTTCAAGGCCCGGCGGCGGGTGTGGAATGCCGACATCCTGGTGGTGAATCACGCTCTGTTCTTCTCGGACCTCGCGATTCGTCGCGACGGGGCTCAATTGCTGCCTGATTATGACGTCGTGGTTTTCGACGAAGCGCATACGGTGGAAGCAGTCGCTAGCGATCACCTGGGGATCAACGTCACCAGCGGGCAGGTCGAATACCTCTTGGGGAAACTCTACAACGACCGGACAAATCGCGGACTGCTGGTGCATCATCATCTGGTCGATGCTCAGCGGCTGGCGCATGAGATTCGCTTTCAGGCCCGCGATTTCTTTTATGGGATCCGGGAAGCGCAGCACACGAACGGGAAACCGAATGGCCGGGTCCGTAAGCCATTAGACGTGGAAATCGATCTGTGTGCCGAGTTGCTGAAGCTGGGGGCGATGATCGCAGGTGCCTCACGCGATGTGACCGACGATGGTCCGCGGATGGAATTGACCTCGGCGGCAGAACGGTGTCAGGGATTGGCGGTGGCCTTGGAGACGTGGCTGCGGCAGTCTTCGACCGACGCAGTCCATTGGCTGGAGATGTCGGGCAAGAAACGCGAACAAACGACGCTCGCATCGGCACCAGTGGATGTCGGTCCCGTGTTGCGCGAGGAGTTATTCAATAAAGTGCCGACGGTGATTCTGGCGAGCGCCACGCTGGCTGTTGCCGGGCAGGACTTTGAGTTCATCCAGCGACGGCTGGGCATTCCCCGAGCATTGGAGGCTAAGTTGGGGAGCCCGTTCAATTTTCGTGAAAACGTGAAGTTGATTCTGCCGCAGGGCATGCCTGATCCGGGCGAAAAGCCGATGGACTACGAGGTCGCGGTCTGTGCGATGATCCGCAAATACGTCGCACTCACCGAGGGCCGGGCCTTCGTGCTGTTTACAAGCTATTCGATGCTCCAGAACTGTGTGGACCGCCTGCTGCCGTGGCTGCGGAAGGAAGACTACGCTCTCTACAGTCAGGGAGATCAGACTCCGCGGACGCAGTTACTGGAGCAATTTCGGAACGACCCGCGCGCGGTGCTGTTCGGCACGGAGAGCTTCTGGCAGGGAGTCGATGTGCCGGGGGATGCCCTGCAGAATGTCATCATCACCAAGCTGCCGTTCAGCGTTCCCGATCATCCGTTGCTCGAGGCCCGGATCGAAACGATCAAGGCCCGCGGCGGAAATCCCTTCATGGAGTATCAGGTTCCGGAAGCCATCATCAAGTTGAAGCAGGGATTTGGTCGACTGATTCGCACGAAGACTGATACCGGCATCGTGGTGATCCTGGATCCGCGGGTCCGCACGAAGCGCTACGGCAAGATGTTTTTAGATAGTTTGCCGCAGTGCCAGTTGATTTTGGAAGAAGTCTGATGGCGGTGGTATTCCGATCCCGTTTGTCCCATCCGTCCCATAAGTCCCATCAGAATTCGATGAAAATGCGATGGGACTTATAGGACTAATGGGACGGATGGGACTTATGGGATAAAGGCCATCCATTCAGTCGGCCTTGTTGGTGTTAATCCTTTAGCTGTAATGTCTTACGCAATTCGCCTCGACTGGCTGTTATGCCAAGGCAAAATCCGTATAATTTGCGTTTCCCTACGGCGGGGGGAGCTCCGCACATATTAATTGCCTGTAATAGGCAGTTGCAGACTTGATTCCAAACGGCTGGCGCTCTATCACGCCTTTGGAACCTGTTTGTCATCACTCCCCCCGGAAAAACAACCAGAAAACCCGCCGCAGTTATGACCTCACCTGCGTTTCCTGTGTTTTTGTTCGTCGTCATCTCTACGGTGATGGCGGCTTCGATCCTGATGATTGCTCAGTTGGTCGGCCCGAAGCGGCGACGGACTGATGTGAAGGGGATGCCGTACGAATCGGGCATGAACCCGCTTCACGACGCACGTCAGCGCTTCAATATTGGTTTCTACCTGCTCGCCATCGAATTCCTCGTGTTTGACGTGGAAATCCTGATTCTACTGCCTTGGGCCGTCGCGGCCGGGGGTAAGCAGACCGGGACACTTGGTGCGGGCCATGGCGTCTTTTGGGTGGTGATGGTCTTCCTGGTCATTTTGACGGTGGGCTTCGCTTACACCTGGCGCAAAGGGGTTTTTAAGTGGAAATAGAAGTCCCGGAGAATGTGGCCCTGACCAAGCTCGATTGGCTGGCCAGTTGGTGCCGCAAGAACAGTTTGTGGCCGATGCCGTTCGCGACCGCTTGCTGCGGTATCGAATTGATGGCCACCGGTGCCAGTCGCCACGACGTCGCCCGATTCGGCGCGGAAGTCTTTCGTTTCTCGCCCCGGCAGTGCGATCTGATGATCGTCGCCGGACGCGTGGTGATGAAGATGTTGCCCGTACTGCAACGTATCTGGCTGCAAATGCCTGAGCCGAAGTGGTGCATCTCGATGGGTGCCTGTGCTTCGACCGGCGGCATTTTCGATACGTACTCGGTGGTACAAGGGATCGACCGCTTTATTCCGGTGGATATGTACGTCCCCGGTTGCCCGCCGCGGCCTGAGCAGTTGATTCAGGCGATTATCGATCTGCAGGACAAGATTCAGCGTGAGGGTTCGTTCCTGGGGAACGAGTTTATCACCGATGCCCGCCAGCAGCCGAAGCGGGCGTTGCAGGAACTGGAACTGGGGCAGTTGCCGCGGTCGCTCCCGATTATAGGCGGTAAGGCTTAGCGGTCGACATCCCAGGCAAACCCCAGGATATTTTGTTAGAAGCGGCCGATCGGTCGTCGCAATAACGGGCACAAACATGGTTGATCTGAGCGGAGTTCTTGAGCAGTTGAAAAGCCGCTTTGGCGAGCGGTCGTGGGATTACTCGGAATTCCATAAGAACCAGCGCCTGGTGGTGGCGGCCGATCAGTGTTTTTCGGTGCTCGAGTTTCTGAAGAAGACCTGCGGCTTCGATATGCTGATCGACGTGACGTGCGTTGATTATCTGCATTATCGCGGGGCCAAGGACCGTTTCGGTCTGGTCTACATCGTGTTGAATACGGTGACCGGGCAGCGGTTGATTGTCCGTGCGTTCTTGAACGAGCCTGAGTTGAAGATTCCCTCGGTGGTGCCGCTGTGGGAAGGTGCGAACTGGCTGGAACGTGAAGTCTTCGATATGTATGGGATTGAATTCACCGGGCATCCCGATTTGCGTCGGATCTTGTTGCCGGATGAATTCGTGGGGTTTCCGTTGCGAAAAGATTATCCGTTGCGGGGCCGGGGTGAACGGCACAACTTCGAACGTATTACGCGTGGTGAAGGTTGATTGGCGTAGCCCGACTCTCTGAGTCGGGTATCTGGTTGATGTGAATTGCACCCGACTCAAGGCACCCGACTCGGAGAGTCGGGCTACAACGAGTCGGGCTACGATGCAGAAAGTGGCGGTGGATATGTCTCTAGTCGTGGACGCTCCACAAAAAGTGGTGAATCAAGATTATCGCTGGACGCTGAACTTCGGTCCTCAGCATCCCGCGACGCATACCACGCTGCGCCTGGTGCTGCAAATCGAAGGCGAAACGGTTGTCGGTGCGATCCCCGATATCGGTTATCTGCATAGCGGCTTCGAAAAGATCGGCGAGCATCTCAACTACAACCAGTACGTCGCCGTCACCGACCGCATGAATTACATCTCGCCGCTGGCCAACAACGTGGCTTGGCACCAGGCGGTCGAGAGCTTGATTGGTCTGGAGTTGCCCAAACGCTGCCAGTACATCCGCGTGATTCTGGCCGAACTGGCCCGCGTTAGCGATCACTTGCTGAGCTGCGGCGCAATGGCCCTCGATACGGGTGCTTTCACCGCGTTCCTATATGCATTCAATCAACGAGAAGTCCTGTACGGGATTTTTGAAACACTGTGCGGTGCCCGGTTCACGACCAGTTATTCTCGCGTCGGCGGGTTGATGTACGACGCCACCCCCGAGTTCATCCGGCAAGTGAAACAATTCGTCAAGGATTTCCCCAAGGTCTATGTGGAAATCACCCGCTTGCTGAACCGCAACCGAATCTTCGTCGAACGGACCAAGGGAATCGGGATCCTCACCAAGGAGCAGGCGATCAGCCGCAGCGTCACCGGGCCGATTGCCCGGGCCAGCGGTGTGACTCGCGACTTGCGCAAGGATCAGCCGTACCTCTCCTATCCCGACTTTGATTTTAAGGTGATCTGCTCAAACGGTGGCGACTGCTTCCATCGTTATCTGGTCCGCATGCTCGAGATCGAAGAGAGCATGAAGATCGTCGAGCAGGCCATCAACAATCTGCCCGAAGGTCCGGTCAATGTCGATCCCGAGGAACGGGCGATCTTGCCGAGCAAAGACAAGGTTTACAACACAATTGAAGGGTTGATCACGCACTTTGAAGTGGTGATGACCAACCGCGGTCTGCAGGCTCCCAAGGCCGAACATTACGACGCGATCGAGGCCCCGAACGGCGAATTGGGCTTCTACATCGTGGGTGATGGCAGCGACAAGGCGTATCGTGCCCGTTGCCGTCCGCCGAGCTACATTCACTTCGCCCTGTTCCCCGAAATGATGAAGGGGCACACGATCAGCGACGTCGTGGCCGTGTTGGGAAGTCTCAATATCATTGCTGCGGAATTGGATCGATAGGGAAATGTCTAATGTCTAAATCCTAATGTCTAAAAGGAGTGAAGATTTGGCAGCCGTCTTTTTAGTCATTAGGATTTAGTCATTAGTCATTAGTCATTAGATATTTACACAACACGAGTCACAGAACTCTGAAACATGACCACCGTTACTGCACCGACTACTCCTGTCTTAACGCCCGATATGGTGGCTGCGATTCAGGCTTTGTTTCCCCGCTATCCGACGCGGCAGGCGATCACGTTGCCCGCTTTGCACATGGTGAACGCGAAGCTGCGTCATGTGCCGATGGCGGCGATTCCTGAGATCGCCAAGCTGCTGGAACTGTCGCCGGCTCAGATTTATGACACCCTGACGTTCTATGGGTTCTTCAAGCACGAGCAGGGGGGATACGTCCGCGCTTGGGTTTGTCGATCCATCAGTTGTGCCTTGCGTGGTGCTGAAGAAGTTCTCGAGAAGATGTGCGACAAGTTGCATGTCCATCCCGGTGGCACGACCGAAGACGGTAAGATCACGCTCGAATTTGGGGAATGCCTGGGTTTGTGTGACTTTGCTCCAGCCGTGCTGGCGAACGAGCAAGTTTATAAGAGCGTCTCGCTGGACCAGGTGGATGAGATTTGTGCGATGTTGAAGTCGCAGGCGGAACAGCAGGCCAATGGGACGGCGATTCCGACTCTGTGAGTTGGGTTTGTGGTTGAAGTCAATAATCCCGACTCAATGAGTCAGGCCATTAAAAAAATTCGGAAGCATGAACCGTGGCTGAATTTGAACCCGTACTGACCGCCAACATCCATAAGCCGGACAGCCACACGCTGCCTGTTTATGAAGCGAGCGGTGGCTATCAGGCGATTCGCAAAGTCCTGGGCGAGATGTCCCCCGTGCAGGTGGTCGATCTTGTTAAAGCTTCGGGTCTGCGCGGACGAGGCGGCGCCGGTTTCCCCTGTGGCCTGAAGTGGAGCTTCCTGCCGCAGAATCATCCCGGCCCCTTTTACATGTGCATCAACGCCGACGAGAGCGAGCCCGGCACATTCAACAACCGCATCCTGATGGAGCAAGATCCGCATCAGGTCATCGAAGGGATCATGATCGGTTGTTACGCCACCAAGGCAACGACCGCATACCTTTATCTGCGATACGAATACCCCACTGCTTACCGTCGTCTGCAACAGGCGATCGACGAGTGTTACGCCAAGGGCTATCTCGGCGACAACTGCTTCGGCAAGGGGTTTTCGCTCAACATTTATATGCACCGTGGTGCGGCAGCCTATATCTGTGGCGAAGAGACTGGTCTGATTGAAAGCCTGGAAGGCAAGCGCGCCTGGCCGCGGATTAAGCCCCCCTTCCCTGCCATCGAAGGTGCATTCAAGAAGCCGACCGTCGTCAACAACATCGAGACCCTGGCCTGCGTCCCGCACATCGTCAATCGCGGTGTCGACTGGTTCAAATCGATGGGCATCCCGGCCGATCCGAACAACCCGCGCGATCCCGGCAGCTATGGCCCGAAGCTCTATTGCATCAGTGGTCATATCGAAAAGCCCGGCTGCTACGAAATGCCGCTCGGCGTGACGTGTCGCGAACTGGTGGAGCGCTACGGCGGGGGAGTCTGGAAGGGTCGCAAAGGCAAGGCGGCGATTCCCGGCGGCATCAGCATGGGCTTGCTGGCGGAATCCGAATGGGACACGAAACTCGACTTCGCTGGCCCCGGTAAAGCGGGTTGCCTGGGGCTGGGAACAGCTGCGGTTGTCGTCCTCGACGAGACCGTCTCGATGGTCGATTTCCTGCACAACTCCTGCCGGTTCTTCGCTCACGAATCGTGCGGACAATGCACCCCGTGTCGCGAAGGAACAAGCTGGTCAGAACGGATCCTCTACCGCATCAAGCAGGGTAAGGGGCGTCTGAAAGATCTCGATTTATTACAAACGATTGGTGACTCCATCGGGATCATGCCGGGTACCACAATCTGCGGACTGGCAGACGGTGCCGCCTGGCCGATCAAGAATGCCTTGAAGAAGTTCCGTGGAGAATTTGAAGACTATATCAAGCGGACAAATCCCAACGGTTGGGCGAATGCTCAGCCGGTGGAAGCGTTGGAAGTGATTGGCCTTGGGGCACATTAAAGTAGCGTGTCACTATGATTGTAAAAACAGGTGATGAGAACACATCCAGTTCTGAATTGATTGATCAAATTGCCGGCGAATTGAGCAGGTTGCCGGTTAATCAGTTAAATGTAGTGCGAGATTTGGTCGCGTTTCTGGCCTCTCGCCCTGATGTCAAGTTGGGTTGGGACAACGATGTCACCGACGCAGATATATTGAAAGCGGTGAAGCCGGTATTGGATGAATCTTGGGACAGCACTGATGAGGATGCTGCATGGGCACATTTGTAAGAGGTGACGTTGTTGTCGCTGATTTCCCTTATGACGATCTGAGTTCATCCAAACGTCGACCGACGTTAGTTGTTGCTCAGTTAGAGGGAAATCGGGTCTTGTTGTGCCAAGTAACTTCGCAGCAAATTGCTGATAAATACGCAGTTCAATTGCAGGAAGCGGATTTTGAGATCGGTTCGATTCAGCGTCAGAGCGTCATTCGAACCAATGTTCTGTTCTCTGCAAATGAGAGTTTGATTCAATATCGCGCCGGTCGAATCAAGAATCAGAAATTACAAGAAGTCGTGTCGAAGCTCGTGGGGATGCTGACAGAGACCTAGTCGCCTAATCAGAATCGAACACGAGAATCTAATTGAGGAATATTCGTTGGACCGAGAAGGTCTCGACGAGTGGAGAATTTGAAAACATGGCAGTCATCACTGTCGACGGTCGCGACGTTCAGATCGGCGACGACGAAAAACTGAATTGCATTCAAGCGGCGGACCGGGCTGGCGTGACCATTCCGTTCTACTGCTGGCATCCCGGTTTGTCGGTGGTGGCCAGTTGCCGTATGTGTCTCATCGAAACCGGCCAGAAGAATAAAGACACCGGCAAGGTCGAAATGGTGCCGAAGCTGGTCCCCGGCTGTCAGACCCCGGTCAAGGATGGCACGGTCATCATCACCAACAGTCCCAAGGTCAAAGCGAACCAGCAGTTCGTGCAGGAAGGGATCTTGCTCGACCATCCGGTCGACTGTCCCATCTGTGATCAAGCGGGTGAATGCTGGCTGCAGGATTACTATTTCAACTTCGGTCACAAGGAACGTCAGGCAGACATTAAGCCGTTTACGAGTGATCGTAAGGAACTCGGCGAACATGTGACCCTGTTTGCCGACCGTTGCGTCATGTGTAGTCGCTGCGTGCGGTTTACTCGTGAAGTTTCTGGCGAGGCTGAATTGCAAGTTATCAACCGCGGCAGTCATGCTGCGATTGATATCTTCCCCGGCTTCCCGATCGACAATCACCTGTCGGGCAATGTAAACGATCTGTGCCCGGTGGGGGCTCTCTGCTCGAGCGACTTCCTGTATCAGCAGCGTGTCTGGTTCATGGAACCGCATGACTCGGTTTGCGTGAAATGCAGCACCGGTTGCAGCGTGCAACTCCATGAGAATCACGACAAGCTCTACCGCATTCAGCCGCGCTTCAATCCCAACGCCAATGAATGGTGGATGTGCGATAAGGGTCGGTTTGAGAATCAATACATTGATGCTCCAGAACGCATTGGCGGAGTCAAGCGGCGCGGTCGCGATCAGTTCGAAAACTGCGACTGGCCGGCTGCGATCACGGAAATCCAGCGCTGCCTGCAGGACTTGGTGACTCATCAGGGTGGCAAGACGATCGCCGCCGTGGTTTCGCCGTTCCTGACTGTTGAAGAAGCGTATCTGCTGTGTAAGTACTTCAAGGGCTTGTCACCGGAAGCGACGCTGGTCCTCGGTAAGATCCCGGTCGATGGGCAGGACGAAGTCTTCGCCAAGGGATTCACGATTCGTGCGGAAAAGTGCCCGAATCGCCGCGGTGTGGAAGAAGTCCTGAGGCACTTCCAAGCTGACTTCATGACCTGGGACCAATTCCTGGCTCAGGCAGATGCCAAACGGTGGAAGGGTGCCTATATCACCGGTCTCTATCCTGAGACTTGGAATGACGAAGCCGACGCCAACCGCATCGACAATATCAGCCTGAAGATCGTTCAGGACTTCTCGCCGTCACCGATCGCTCGCAAGGCGACCTTCGTCTTGCCGGGCGTGACGTTCGCTGAGAAGGGTGGTTGCTACGTCAATCATGCCGGTTTGATTCAAGCGACCGACTGGGCGTTGAAGCCGTTTGAAGCGGCTCATATTGACGGTCAGATCTTTAGTGATCTGGCAGGGCGACGTGGATTGTATCAGCCGACAGCGATTATGCCGGAAGTGGCTGCGGAGATCCCGTTCTTCGCACGATCAGCCAGCGGAGTACCGGACGGTGGTTTGAATCTGGTGACTGGTAGTGAAAAATCGCCGCGCACGTCGCAGTTGGGAACGGTAACGCATCCGATTCCGACGTTCCGGACCGTCGCGTCAGACATGCTCGAAGTTGAGTCGTAAGCATTGAGCTAGAGATTTTGAATCCCCTGCCCTCCCGGATATCGGGAGGGAGTTTTTACAGTTGGTCGGACTATGTTTTCACAGGACTGGATTGAGCCGCTCATTAAGATGGCGGTCGTGATCGGTGCGATACAGGGTGCGGTGGCGTACCTGGTGTTGGCCGAACGTCGCGCGGCTGCGTTCTTTCAGGATCGCGTGGGGCCGAACCGCGTCGGTCCGTTTGGACTGCTGCAGCCGATTGCTGACGGGTTGAAGTTCATCCTCAAGGAAGAGCTGATTCCCTCGGGGGCTCATAAGCCGATCTTCCTGCTGGCTCCTGTGATGATCCTGGCGTCGGCGACGCTGGCGTTTGCGACGGTGCCGGTCGGGTATTACTTCCCGGCCATTCTGGGACTGAAAGCTCCGATCGCGATGACCATCGCTCCGGGGATGGATATTGGGTTGTTGTTTGTCCTGGCCGTTAGCAGTTTGGGTGTCTACGGCGTGATCTTGGGTGGCTGGGCCTCCAATAGCAAATACAGTTTTCTCGGTGGCTTGCGGTCGAGTGCTCAGCTCGTGAGCTATGAGTTACCGCTCGGGTTGTCGTTGATTGGGGCCATTCTGCTGTCGGGTTCGTTGCGGATGGAAACCATCATGGATGCCCAGGCCGAATCGGGCTGGTGGTGGGTCATGCTGCAGCCGCTGGGATTTGCGGTCTTCCTGATCAGCGGTTTTGCTGAAGCGGCTCGGTTGCCGTTTGACTTGCCCGAATGCGAACAGGAACTCGTTGCCGGTTATCACACGGAATATACCGCGATGAAGTTCGGTATGTTTGCGATGGCCGAATACATGCATATGATCACGGTCGCATTCATGGCGGTGATCATCTATTTTGGCGGCTGGCATCTGTGGTACATCGCTCCGGCCATCCCGGCGAATGAAGTGGGGTTGATCGGGGCCTTGCTGCGGATTGGGATTCTGCAGGCGAAAGTGCTGGTTCTCGTATTCTTCTTCATGTGGGTTCGCTGGAGTTTTCCAAGGTTCCGCTACGATCAACTGATGGCGATCGGCTGGAAGATCATGATTCCGCTCGGACTGGTGAATCTGCTGGCTTCGGCAGTCTCGCAGGAGTTTTTGGCGAAGGATGCGTATCTCGCCAAGGCCGTGGTTTCCTGGTTGGTGCTGGGGGCCTGTTTTGTTTATGGAATGCTGAACGTGAATCCTCAGGGTGCGCCATCGCAGCACGCTCTGGCCAAGGTTTGAATTTGATGTAGCCTGACTCTCCGAGTCGGGTGCTTCGCAATAGTACGAATAAAAAGAGACCCGACTCAGAGAGTTGGGCTACTAGAGGGCACCTGTCGTGCAAGCCAACGATCCAAACATTCAATGGGTAGAAGAGCCGCAACTCGGGTGGACCGGGCGGATGTACTTGACCCCCATTATTGATGGTCTGACCATCACTTTGAACCACTTCTTCAAAGCTGCGAAGGGTGACACGTTCACCGTGCAGTTTCCGGAAGAGCGGCCGAAGTTTGGTAATCCGCTGATCTACCGCGGCGTGCATCGTCTCAACAAAGATGACGAAGGTCGCGTCAAATGCGTGGCCTGCTTCATGTGTGCGACGGCTTGTCCGGCTCACTGTATCGATATCGTCGGAACGCAGTCGCCGTGGGAAGATCGCGAGAAGTATCCGCAGAGCTTCGTCATTGATGAGCTGCGGTGCATCTTCTGCGGGATGTGCGAAGAAGCGTGCCCCGTCGATGCCATCGAGTTGACCTCGATGTTTGATCTGACCGGGGCCAGCCGCGAAGAGATGATCTTCGACAAAGAGAAGCTGCTGTCGGTCTATGATCAGACGATCGCTGCCGAGCCAATGAAGAGCAAGGGCGGTCACGCCGCAGGGAAAGGGGCTTGACCGATGGGCGAGTTTGAACTGACATTGTCCAGCCTGATTGTGGTCGTGCTGGGAGGGCTGGGTGTCTACCTGTTGCTCCCGCGCGGGACCAATGCGAGCGACAAGATCGCGCGGATTGTGGGCAGTCTGCTGGCCACGATTTCGCTGGTGCTGATTGCCGCGAACTTTGGCGATGTCCTGCCGAATAAGACGAACGAACTGACGTTTTATCTCCTCGCGGCCGTGAGCATCATCTCGGCCGTGTTGATGATTGCCAGCCACAACCCGGTGATTTCGGCGTTGTGGTTTGCTCTGGTGCTGCTGTCGAATTCGGGACTGTACCTGTTACAAGGTGCCGAGTTCCTGTCGGCGGCGACGATTATTATTTATGCCGGTGCCATTATCGTGACGTTCCTGTTCGTCATCATGCTGGCCCAACCGAATGGGGCGGCACCGTATGATCTGCATAGTCGTGAACCGTTGCTGAGTTGCACGGCCGGAGTGATCCTGGCGTGGACGCTGCTAGGGACTTTGCACTATGCCTGTACCGAGGAATCGAAACCATTAAATACACGTCACGCGGGGGCTGCTATGGCTGCGTTGCCCAGTGCGGATCTCGTGGCGAAATCGCTGGCGGCTCAGCCGGAATCAATCATTCGACCGGATAAAGGTCACGTGGATAGTCTCGGGCGGACGTTGTTCCTTGAACATTATGTGGCGGTGGAAGTCGTCGGGATGTTGCTGCTGGTGGCGGTTGTGGGTGCGGTGTTGATTGTGAATCGAGATCCAGCAAAGCTCACCGCGGCGTAGGTATCGCATTAATCCAAGGAAACGCAGTGACAAAATCTCCCCTCGCCCTGGTACTCCGGGG
>JAKFVC010000272.1 GCA_021732415.1 Planctomycetaceae bacterium | reverse complement strand
CACTTCCGGCGACAACTCTTGCTTGGATTTGGCCATCTCCTGACTTCCTTGTCTAAATGGCGAACACGAAAAGCTCCATTGACTTTTTATCACACTCAGTGCGCCGCGCGAACCCCGTCCCGCACTCGATTTGCTTATTCACACAAAGCCCCTCTTGACCTTCTAGAACCTTTGTGAGATAAACCGCCGCTCCAAGCCTCCCTTCTATGCAGATCCACAGACGTGGCCGCAGCAGTCAGCCCTCAACCGGGTCGACCTGTTGTCCTTCACGTCGAACATAATCCCTCCGCAAAATTGAATTCGAACATCGCCCTGCACGGTTCACCGAGACCTGTGCAGCACGATTTTCGTATGCCCCGCCTGATTCCTCACATCACACATCGGTTCCGGTATTCCCTTCACGCCTAAGGATGGCGGACATGCAGCGCAGACTTTGGTCACTCCTGTTGTGCGGTGCCAGCTTGGCTGGATTCGCCGGGTGCGCGCACGTTCTCGAGACGCGCACGATCAACTCCTTCACAGAGAGCCTCCAGAAATCTGATCTGGAGGATCTGAAGAAGTCGACATCACCCGAATTCCAGGCCACCGCCCTGCGCCATAAAGAAGCCGCCGATGCGATCAAGCTGTTGAATATTCCGGCTGGCGAGATGAAGGTGGTGAAGGTCGAAGACGAAAGCCCCGATCAGAAACGTGTACTGGTGGAAGTCGGCGAGCGAAAACGCAAGCTCTACATCGATCTGATTAAAGACGAGAAAACCAATCGCTGGGTCGTTGACGACGTGGAATTCAAACGTCGCCTCAAGCCGGGTCAGGTCAACAAGACCGTCGCCGAACAGATGGATTTGTTGCTGAGTATCCAGGAGTTCCTGGATGCCTGGGAAGGCGGCAAACGTGAGGAAATCCTCGCTACGAGCACGCCCGAATTGCGCAAAGCCCTCGAACCGCTGCCGGAATCTGGCCTGGCTAAGTTCACCGCGAAAGTCACGGCTGACCTGAATCGCAAAAAGTTAAAGCCCGAGGTCGAAGGCCATGCCAACATGGCATTGGTGCGACTCCCCCGCAAAGTCGGGGAGATCATGCTGACACTGCGGCAAAGCGATGGCCGCTGGCTGGCTGATGACCTGGCTGTACAGTCTCGCCGCGAGGGAGAAACGATTCCATCGCTGCGGAAGCAGGCGCAGGTCATGTTGACGGCCATTCGCTTCTGCGATGCCTATCGTAAGAATGACAAATCCGAAATCCAGAAACTGTGCGTGGCCCGTTTCTATCGCTCCAATCTCGACAGCGCCGACTTGAGCCAGGTGCCGCTGCCCGACATCGATTCCGCCAAGGGAGACGTCGACATCAAGTTGTTGATGACCCGGGCTGAAGTGTTGATCAAGCAAGAGAATCAGATCATTCGGTTGTCGTTGACGCAGGGTCCGCCGGAGCGCGATGAAGAGGGTAATGCGATCGACGATAGCGTCACTTCGGCGAAGCCCTATCTCGTGGAAGAAGTCACGTTACACGATCTGGCCGCGAAGCAGGAAAAGCGTCTGTCGGCACTCTTCTCGTCTCAGACGGTCGCTCAAGTATTTGCGGAAGCCCTGGCCGAACGCGATCTGAAGGCGATTCGGCTGTCGGCCACCACTGATTTCAACACTCGAGTCTGGAAACGCGTGGAGCTGGAAAACATTGGATCCCTGCCGCTGGACGCGATCAACTCGCGGTCCATCCAGATCACGGAAACCCGTTTCCGCGGAGCTCTGACGGAAGTCGACGTAAACCAGGGGCAGACTCCTCTGACCTATGTTTTACGAGATCAGAATGGTTCGCTGTTAGTGGACGATGTGAGGGCCCCGGCGATCGAACGGCCGACCTCATTGAAAGAATGTCTGGAAGTGGTCATTCCATTGCAGGCCTTTACCGAGGCGATGGCGAGTCGCAATATGACTGTCGTCCGGGCCAATTCGTCCCGCGAATTTAATAAGCTGGTGTTCCAGTCGATGGATCGCATTCCGAAGCTGAAGGTCGAGCCGACTCCCTACCTGCAAGTGCCCGTCAACAGCATTCTGTTGAAAACCGACCGAGCCATGCTGGTGCTGGGCAACGAACGCTATGGTGCGAAGGTCCATATGAAAAAAGAAGGCGACCACTATGTCGTAGACGACATTATGATGGTCAGCGGGCTCGAACAACAACAGCGTATCGGGTTGCGACAGTCATTGCGACAACTGGTCGTTGGCGGAACTCAGATCGGTTCAACGCAACCGCGACAAGCGCCAGCCCGTATCGACCCACTCGATGACGGCGAGAAACTTGAGACCGAGCTCATCATCCCGACCGATTTCAGAACCGAGTCGCCCAGCGAAGATGAATTGCTAATGCGTTAGAAGTAGCCTTCACGCAATCGCCGACAAATGAAACAGCCCGGATGCGAATTGCGTCCGGGCTGTTTCCGTCTTATCGGTGATCCGTCCTCATGCTTGAACGGAACGGCGAGACGCTATTTCTTCTTCGCCTTCCAGATGCTGCCCATTCCCGGCGAGTAACCATACGGATCACGCGGGCTGAACATGTAGCCGCGAAGATCTTTATTAAACGCATAGAACCCATTGCGGAAATAGAGCCACGTATAAGGTTGGTCCTTATAAAGAATCGTGTGGATCTTGCCGTAGATGATCGCTCGCTTGGCGCGATCGAATTCTTTACGTCCCTGGGTATAAAGTTTATCAATCTCCGGATTGAGATAATTTCCGTAATTGCGGCCCTCGCCTTTACCCCAAATATTCACAGAAGTATCAGGGTCAGCGCCCGTGCCCCAGCCACCGAACGCCGCTTGAAATTCGTGCTGCAGCAGTTTTTCGCTGAGTGTCACGAATTCCATCGGTTTCACATTACAGACCACGCCGATCTTACCGAGGCACTCCTTCAGCAGCGTACTGTATTTCATGCGGTCGGGGATATTACTGGTCAACAGCGTGAATTCAAATTTCACTCGCTTGCCATCGATTAACTTGTCGCGAATGCCGTCTCCGTCGGAATCTTCCCAGCCGGCTTCGTCCAGCAGTTCTTCGGCCTTGTCGAGATCCTGCTGATAGATCGCGGGGGCCGGTTTGGGATACATCCAGGCTGTTCGGTGGAAGATGCCATTGCTGCGCTCGTACAGACCCAGGTTCAATGTGTTTTGCATTTCGTCATAGTCGTACGCATACGACATCGCCTGGCGGACTCGCGCGTCGGAGAAGAAGGGCGAAGTCATATTCCACATGAAATGGAAGGACGTCCATTCGACGTCAGTTCCCTTCGTATTCTTCGCATAGAAATCGGCATCGATCGTCTTCGATTTCCAGTCTTCGGGCGTCAGGATCATTTCATCCAGGTCCCCCTTCTTCAGGGCCAGCAACGCCGTGTTGCGGTCTTCGATGATGTTAAAGCGGATCGTTTTGAAATAGGGTTTCTGGCGGACTTGCTTGCCTTTGTGCATATAGTAATCTTCGCGGCGTTCGAGAATGATCTCCTGCCCGCGAGTTCGCTTGACCAGATTATAGACCCCGCCCGAAACCGGCGATGTTTCCTGCTTGATGTGATGCGCGCTGTCGATCAGCGTGGGATCTTCCTTGATGGAGTCCTCATAGATGTGTTTCGGAATGATGGGATACATCATGTTCCACAGATTGGTCGCCAGGGCTTCTTTGTGGAAGAAGACCACCGTATGGTCGTCATAGGCTTCGACCCAGCGCAGCTTGTCGGTCCCCGATCGCACGGCGGGAACGGGAACCTTGGGGTTCATGATGGTTCGAAACGAAAAGGCAACGTCGTGGGCCGTAATCGGTTTTCCATCGGACCAGGTCAGATCGTCGCGTATGACAACCTTATCGATCGTATGATCGGCGCTGCTCTCCCAGGTCACCACGTGCTCCGCCGCAGCGAACGGAATAAAATTCCAGTCGAAGGCGAACAGGCTGAAACCCATCAATCCCGTGACTTCCATTTCGGCCGCCGAACTGACCAGGATCCCGTTGCTGCTCTTGATGTCCATCGAGACATGCCGGTTGAACGTGGCATCCCAGTCGACTTCATCGTCGTTCGTCGGCAATTGTCCGAGCGCGTTGAGAATCTTGGCATTGTTGGCGGGTGAAGTATTCTGCAGCTTCAGGGCTTCGGCAACTGTGGCCAGCGATTTCTCTTTGGCTTTCTTGGCCTTCAGCAGTTCAAAGGCATCCAGTACGGGCTGCTTTTCCCACTTGGCTTTCGCATCGAGTTCCGACAGCTTCGGCGGGGTGAAGGGTTCAATCAGCGTATCGGGGTCCGCCGCTTTGGTGGCCGTTTTCTCCGCGGCTTTCTTGGTCCCTTGAGCGGGCAGATCGGCCCAGCCTACGAGGACCATTCCCAATCCCAACGCCAGCCATTTCCATTCCGGCCTGTAGAACATCACGATTCCCTCCTCATGTGGCAGGTTGTGTGCATGTCGTCGTCGTTGCTGAAAGATCCAGGATCGGGCAACGACCGTTTTCACAAACTTCGAACCCAGCGTTCTGTTGGATTCTGTCACACGCCTCGGAGCGAGGCAAGCCTCAGGGTTCGCTAGCGTGGAGACCGCTCCTACGATGGAAGCCGCGCGCAGATCGTTGCGACGACGGGATTTTTCGCGTATCTTCACAACACAGATTGATCTCTGGATGCCACTGGCTCCGCCTGTGTGCATACGTTTCTTTGTCACCACAGCACTCGCCATCCGCTATGACTATTCATCTCCGCCGCGACATGGACGCCTTGCACAAATCGGTCCTTTCGATGTGCGCGATGGTGGAAGAACTGGTGAATCACTCGGTGGAGGAACTGGGCAAGCCCGTCTCCGAACAGAACCCCGGGCTAATCGACCGCGATGATGAAATCGATCGCTGGGACGTCCAGATTGAAGAAGAGTGCCTGAAGATCTTGGCCTTACACCAGCCGGTCGCGGTCGATTTGCGACGCATTGCGAGCATCTTGAAGATCACATCCGAACTGGAACGCGTGGCCGATCTGGCGGTCAATATTGCGGAACGGGCCCGCGGACTGGCTTCCGGACCGGAAGTCGAAGTCCCCGACAAACTGCGGCACATGTCCGAGCTGGCCTTGAACATGCTCCACGACGCGATCGACGCGTTCGTCGAACAAGACAGCAAACTGGCCCGCCGGGTCTGCACGCAGGACGACGAAGTCGACTCACTGAATCGCGAGATCATCGCCGATCTGGTCGAAACGATGCAAAAACGTCCCGATTTGATCGAACCCACGATGCATTTGTTCTCGGCGTCACGCCATGTGGAACGCGTCGCGGATCATGCCACGAATATCGCTGAGGACGTGGTTTATCTGGTCGAAGGTGAGATCATCCGGCACCGGCGCGAGATCTGAATTCTCTGGATTCTTATCGCTTCGTCGTGGATCCCTCGATAAAATCTCAATTGAGATCCTCAAATGGAGAAATTTGCTCGGATTGTCGTTGGCTACCATGGCTGTAATAGCCAGTTCGCACATGACATTTTGCTCGGTACGCGGAAGATCGCCGACTGGGAGCCGAGTGAGAACGCGTACGACTGGCTCGGGAAGGGGATCTACTTCTGGGAACATTCACCGGAACGTGCATTAAGATGGGCCAAGGAAAAATATCCAGACGACTTTGCCGTTATCGGAGCGATAATTCAACTGGGGCGCTGTTTCGATTTGTTGGACGAATGGAACACAAAGATTCTTGCACAGAGTTATCTCGCGTTCGAGAATTCCTTCGATGAAGTTCACGAGGCGTTGCCCAAGAACAAGGGACGTCAATCGAAATTACGGAAACTCGATTGTGCGGTCATCAATGATTGTATCGATCAATTGAGCGCCCGGGATTTCATCTACAACACGGTTCGCGGGGCGTTTCTCGAGGGAGATCCCATCTTCGCAGGCACGACGATTTCCTCCGAGACTCATATTCAGATCGCAGTGAGAAATTCTGAATCTATATTGGGGGTATTTAGACCCAATCTATAGAGGAGGTTAGACTTATGAGCAGACAATATACGTATGAAGAGGTGCGCAAAGCATTGCAGGAATCGATCGATTCGATGACGCCTCGCGAGCATTTTGAACGGATGGTTCAAACTGGAATCATCAACCGCAAAGGTGAGGTGACAAAACTCGTCGGCGGTGATGCTGAGCCGGAGCCTGGTGCCCGTCGTCCGGATGACGCCGTCCCGGTGAATGGTCATGGGGAGTAATCGGATGGAGTTTCTGCGGCAGGTTCAGATGTCTGCCGCACATTCTGGACGTCGAACCCTGTAAACCCTATGCTGAAGTGCTGATCTTATCGGTTTCTTTCGCGGGGGGCGGCGCGTGGCTATGCAGTTGGAATTGGGCGGCGGGGCCGGTGAGCAAACTTGGGCCGCTCTCTCAGATAAGGACTTTTTGAAGGCGGTCGCCTGGAAGCGCGGAGCTGTTCCGGCGCTGTCTCAAGTCGCCAAAAAGGGTGACATTCCCGCGTTCGTCGCCGCGTTGGCCGACCATTGGAGTCCCTCCGCCGACAAACCTGCTTTGCTCTGTCGTGCGATCTGGTCGCTGCAAGCATTTGTGATTTCGCCCCGCGAACAGGCTTTGGCAGACGCGGTTTCGCCTAATGTTGATGCTCCGATCAAGAAGCTTGGAACGAAGAATAAGAAGGCTTCTTCATCCGTGGCGGTCGATCCGCTGGAAACTTGGTGGCTGCAATTCGAAGTGGCACCCTCGGCGCTGTCGATGTGGGAATATCTCACTCTGCTGGAGATGTTGCCGCAAAGTCTGACGCGTCTGACCGTTCCCACTGCGTTTGCGATCTGGCGGAAATTGCTCACGATCGCCAGCGATATCAATCAGCTGGCTCAGATGCAGGACGTGCCGCGCGGCACCGACGGGCATCGGGCGGAGATTGCCCGGTACGGATATCTCACCGATTCGTTCCTGGATTTGTCGCTGTTGCGGAATTGTGAACTCCCGTGGCAGGCTGGAGTGGTTTTCGCGGGGGTGAAAGGTTCGGAGAAGCTGCGGCAGACCGGGGCCGAATTGCTCGAGCACGAACTCTATGAGCGAACCGATGATCACGGGGCTCCGCACGCCGATTTGCTGCCGCGCTTGTCGCTGTGGCTGGCGGTGATCACGCGCATTCTGCAGACGGCGGCCCTCGAAGAAATTCCGGTCTGGGATGCCGACGCGGCCGAGCAGTATCGGTCGCTGATCGAAAAGGTCGCTCCGCTGATTCGGCCCGACGGGACGTTTGCCGTCAGCCGCGTCCAGATGCCCGATGCCCGGGAATTTGCAGAAGCTGTCCTGTGGGCATCAGGTTGGCCCGATACGGAAGCGGCCCTGCGTTCGCTGTTAACCCAACCGCGGCGTGCGGTGAAGCGGGGCGAGACGACGAAGCCCGGTACCGCACCGCGGCGGGCTCCGCTGGAGATCTGCATTGGCCCGGTGAATCAGTCGGATGACGCTGGCTGGGCCGTCATGCGGACCCACTGGGGAGCTCACGCTGATCGCGTGACGGTGACTCACGATCAGCCGGCGATGAATGTCGAATTTACCGTTCAAGGCCAGCCGGTCATGGATGGCGAGTGGTACTCGGAAATCACGATCGGCGAGAAAACGACTCCCTTCCACGGAGACTGGTACTGCGTCTGCTGGCAGACGGACGAGGATGCCGACTACCTCGAAATGCAGTTGTTCATCCGCGGGGTGGTCCGCATCGAACGCCAGATCCTGTTGTCCCGGACCCGCCAGTTCTGCATGATTGCGGAATCGCTGGGCGATATCAAAGGCGAGGGATTCCATTATCACACACGTTTGCCGCTGGTAGAGGGCATCAAGAGCACCACGAGTTCGAAAACGCGTGAGGTGCAACTGACCGCGGGGGGAATTCCACTTCGCGTCTTTCCGGTGACCTTGCCGCAGCAGAATGTGGTCAGCACACCCGGCCAGTTTAGTGCCGATTTCAGTTTCCAGACGACGGGCAGCGGGTCGGCGTGGTATAATCCAATCTTGATCGATTGGTCGCCTACCCGCCGGACGGCCGAGGCGACCTGGAAGTCGTTGACGGTGGCCGAACAGCAAAAAGTCCTGAAGCCAGAAATTGCCTCGGGACATCGCGTGAAGGTCGGCAACCAGCAGTGGTTGATCTATCGGTCGCTCCGCCAATCGATTGAACCGCGGAGTGTCCTGGGTCATCAAACGCGATATGAAACCGTGATTGGAGCGGTTGAACCGAATGGGGATATTACTCCTTTAATGTTGGTCGAATAATCGTTGGGCGACTTCCATGTCTAAGTGGGGCGACGACTGGCGACTTCACGGTCAGGAGCGATACCTTGCCGGAGTGACATTGAGTCGAGTTGCATATGTCGCACCTAGCGCCAGGTGGGACCATGACCACTGTGAGTTTTGCTGGGCCAAGTTCATGGAGGTGGATGCACCTGACATCTTGAGGGAAGGATACGTTACAGACGATCGACGCGATTGGATATGTCCGAAGTGCTTCGAAGACTTTCGGGAGCTCTTTGGATGGTCTATTCGCGAGCCAGCCTGACAACCGTTCAAACCGCAGTGTGCCGCGATCCGGTTTTGGGTAAAATTGTAACAACTCGCATGGCACAAGAGGGTAGTCCTTGGCGGTAAAGTGCAGTGGATGGAAGCATGTCGTCCGCAGTTTCTACCGTCCCGGAAACGAGTTACAGGTGAGCCGGGTGCCGTAGGCCCCGGACAATTTGTGAGGTCAACGTAAAGAATCCTAATTCGTGTCATTAGTGTGATTCGTGGTTATTCATCGAGAAGTTTTTAACCACGAATGACACCAATGACACGAATGGGAAGAGCGGCAATCTGATTTCAGGTGCTTGTTAGAAATTCGAAAACGTATGCAATCCAAATGGCTGGTCCGATATGGTGTGATTCCCGAGATTGCTCGGTTTTGGGCCAATGATCTCGATGGTCTGGAACGTGATCTGCGTGTGGTGATTCATTCCCCCCGTGGTCTCGAAATCGGGACGTTGCTCCAGAAAATCCCGGTCAAATCCGCGAACGATACCGACGAGACTCCCGCAGAAATGGAAATCGTGCGGTCGGCCAGCACTTCCGACGAAGCCACCGATCGCGAGATGCGCGACGAATGCCAGCTCGGTTATGGCGAATGGTGGTCGCGCATCCGGGACTGGCAGCTCGACCTCGAACTGGTCGACTTGGAATGGACTTTGGACCGCCAGAAGCTGATTCTGTATGTCCTGACCGGACGCGGCCCCGACACGACGAAACTGGCGTTATTTGCCGCCACCGCCGGGTATGCCTCGGTGGAAGTCCAGCCGGTGAGCAAAGACGGCCTGGTTCCCATGCCGGCTCCGCAAGGGGGCGGCTGCGGTTGTGGCGATGGGGGTGGTTGTTCGACTTAGAGCGTATTTGGGAAGGGAGGGCGAGGCTCCCGCCGAGCCTAATACGAGCTTTAGCTCGGCGACCGCCGGAGGCATCGAACGGGGCCTCCGGCGGTCGCCGACCTGCGGTCGTTTTAGGCTCGGCAGGAGCCTCGCCCTCCCAAGAAGCTGGTTTTCCAAGCACGCTTAGTAAAAATCTTGAAATCGTTACCTCGCCCAATATCCAACCGGCAGTGAATCCCACCGAATTAGACGACTTAGAAAAATCCCCGCAGACAAGGTTGCTGACTATGGCCACGGACAGTTACACGGAATTGGAAGAACTGAAGACTCAACAAGGCTCCGCCGCTGTCCTGCAGAAGCTGGCCGAGATGTTGCGTGAAAACGCTCAGTTCCATCAACTATTCGATGCCATGCTGATGCAGAAAAAGCACTCGCTGGGGCTGCCTCTGTTGCGGCCCACGTCGTTCGACGATGTCCCGGCCGACAAGCGGGATGAGTTCGAAGCCACGTACGTCTCGGCGGCCCGTGAGGTCGGCAATCTGTTGCTCGCCGACAAGCAACTGGGGCAGGCCTGGATGTACATGCGGACGATCCGCGAACCCGAGGTCATCAAGGCCGCCATCGAAAAACTCGATTCGAAGAACGAATACAGCGAAGAGGCCATCGATATCGCCCTCTACCAGGGGATTGCCCCAGTGAAGGGGCTCGAAATGATGCTCAATTCCCACGGGACCTGCAGTTCGATCACGGCTCTGGATCAGCAGTTTCAGCGACTTGAACCGGCTGCGCGGACGCAATGTGCGGCGTTGCTCGTGAAGCGGCTTTATGACGATGTCGCCCAGACCATCCAGCACGAGGTCGAACGCAAGCAGGGGTTGGCGGCACCCGGTCAGACCCTGCGGGAATTGATCGCCGGCCGGGATTGGCTGTTCGCCGATGCCAACTATCACATCGACGTCTCGCACCTGCATTCGGTCGTGCGGTTTGCTCGGTCGTTGACGCCCCAGACACCCGAATTGGCGTTGGCGATTCAGCTCGCTGAGTACGGTTCTCGCCTGGCCGAACAATACCAATATGCCGGTGATCCGCCGTTTGAGGACTTCTATCCGGCTCATGCGCAGTACTTGAAAGCGATTGGGAATGTCAATCAGGATGCGGCGCTGAGCTACTTCCGCGAAAAGCTGCGGCCCGATGTGAATGATCCCGACAATCAACTGGCGGCGATCGGCTTGGTCGAATTGCTGACCCGCCTGGGTCGGATGGACGAGGCGTTGGAGATCGCTGCGAAGTACCTCAGCCAGTCGTCCGAGCAAACCGGCTTTTCCTTCGCCGATCTGTGTGCCGATGCCGGCCGCTTCGATTTGCTCACGCAGGTCTCGAAGGATAAGGGAGACCTGTTGACGTTTACCGCCGCGATGCTGCAGGCGAAGTAGCTGTCGTGGGATGGGTCTCCAGGCCCGTCTGAGCCTGTAATCATCGACGTCGAAAACTTCTGGCCTTGCGAGCGATATTCAAGCCCGACCGCGGCACAATGTCGGGTTGAACCGCTTGTCAGTCACATTCGTCGATTGGAACAAGCTGTTCCGCGTCGTGAAGATGAAACGGAGGGAGTCCGGAAAACGAAGGTTGCCATCCGCGATCAAGGGCGGTCAAAATGACTTGGCGGACTACTCCGGGGCTGACTATTCGACGCTGAAATAATTTGCTGGCGCCCCCAGCTGCCGATTGGGGAGCGTCATGATATACGAAGTATGCTGTCAATTGGGAATGGCAGTGATCAGCAGTCTCCACGACCAAAAGCATGTAACCATCATTCGGCGCCAATCGCCAACGATAGAGTATGCCGTCCACGCTGATTTGCCGTGTCCCCTTCTTTGCCATCACCATGGTTTCTACTCCGCCGCCTGACGGTAGGCGACCTATCCGGCAAAGCACTGGCACAGCCAGTGGCACCCGAATTCCTGGTTTTTATCGAACAGTGGGCCGTATTGATTGAGGCTGGCTCGGACGGGCCGGGAGACGCGTCCTACGAACACCTTACGCCTATCAGTCGCCTTCCAGGCTCATCAGCGCTTCTTCGCGCGAGTCGTAAATCGGCCACAAAGTATCTAGCGATGTCACCCGCAATAATTCGCGGGCCATGTCGTTGGCTCCGCACAGGACGAATTCCCCCCCGCGGCTTTTGACCAGCTTGTAGCAGCGCAGCATCAGTGACAAAAACACCGAGCCGACGAACTTCAACTTGGAGAGATCGAACAGCACATTGGGCAGTTTGACCGTCTTGATGGGCTGCATCACGACTGTGGCCGCTTGCTCAATCAAATCCCAACTGAGCTCTTCGACATGACCCGTCGGCGAAACAATCAAGGTGTCGCCACGCCATTTCAACTGAAAACTGTTCTGCAATTCTGCCATCGACTTAGATCCCAGTGGTGGTAGACACCTTAGCCCAAACAGGAGTACCAGAGATCCTCAGTGTGGCTTCCCTCACGTTTCACGTCCAGAGATCGTTGCGGTTTTTCACTCGGTGCGGGAAATTGCTCACAATTACGCCGATTCCCGTGAGGTGTCATTTCGGGTGAGATAGAGAATCTACACCGGCTTGTAGTCGTTCTTTCAGAATGACAGGCAGTAAGTCTATCCTACGGGACATGGCAGACCGCAGTGCCGCGACGTGCTAAGATTGTTTGTCGACCGCAATCCTCTCCATTTCTGACACCGCGGAACGGAAAGTCGTCCCCCATGGCACCGCAACAAATGGACCGTCAGTTGTTGCTGGGATTCCTCGCCGTCCAGCGGGAGTTGATCACGGATGAGCGTTTCGTCGCGACCTTCGCGCAGACACTTTCCGCTCCTTTGGGTAACTGGACCGAACTTGTCGTCGAGCGGCGGATTCTCACACCGGCCGACATCCAGGCGCTGCAACAGCAACTCGACGAACAGATCGAGCTGCATGCGGGAGACGTTTCGGCCTATCTCCAATCGTGTGTGATCTCCACGGAATTGCGCTTCAGCCTGACCCAATTGAAGCATCCCGAGATCGACGCGCTGCTGGAGCTCTTGAACCCTGAAGACTCCACGCCGTCGCTCGGAACCGATACGCTTAATGACGATCACTATGGAACGATTGTCTCACGCAGCGTGGAGACTCCCCCGAGCCCGGAGCTCGCTGATCCTTATTCCACCGGAACTTTTTCTGATTCCAATTCCGGCCCGGTCGTCGACTCGGCGAAATGGCCCTCGGCCTATGTGGAATCGGACTCGTTGCCTGCTCCCGCGCGGGTCGCGGTGGATTCAATGGGGAGCGGTCCGCAGTCGGAATCGGTCGGGGTAACCAGCAATGCGGCGACATCCACCGACCCGCAGTCCGTCCCATCGGGTTCGTTGCCCCCTTCCCAGCCGGGCACGGAAGCTGCCGAGGTACATACTTTTGTTCCCAGCCAGGTGCCCCTCTCAACCGGCGAACAACCGACGTTGATTCCCGACCCGGACTATTCGACCCTGCGCTCCGATCTCGCGGGAACCGGGCCCACTTTGCCCGATTCAGAAACTCTCGACCCGTCCGTCAGCCGCTTTCCCTCGCTGTTGAGATTCCGCGTCCTGCGTGAACACGCCAAAGGTGGCCTGGGCAAGGTTTCCGTCGCCGAGGATCTGGAACTGCGCCGTGAGGTCGCCTTCAAGGAAATCCAGCAGCGGTTTGCCGACGACATTGAAGCCCGGTCACGCTTTCTCCTCGAAGCCGAGATTACCGGCAGCCTGGAACATCCCGGCATCGTACCGGTCTACGGCCTGGGAACGCACCCCGACGGCCGGCCGTACTATGCCATGAGATTCATTCGCGGCAACAGTCTGCAGCAGGCGATCGATGCCTTCTTTGACGCCGAAGCAGGGATGCTCGACCCGAGCACGAAACAGATCGAATTCCGGAAACTGCTGCGGCGATTTATCGATGTCTGCAACGCGATGGACTATGCCCACAGCCGCGGCATCATCCATCGCGACCTCAAGCCGGGCAACGTGATGCTCGGCGACTACGGCGAGACGCTGGTCGTCGACTGGGGCATCGCAAAATCGATCAAGGCACGCGGGTCTCTCTTTCGGAATGCCCTGGAAAAACTGCCACAATTGACGATGGCGGAAGGCTCGCAAACGATGATGGGGGTCGCCATTGGCACCCCGCAATTCATGAGCCCCGAGCAAGCCGAAGGGAAGCTCAACGAACTCGGCCCCGCCAGCGACATCTACAGCCTGGGCGCCACGCTGTATTGCCTGTTGACGGGCATTCCGGCCTTCACGTCGCGCAAGCTGCTGGAAATTATGCAACAGGTGAAGAGCGGTACCTTCCCACCGCCGATCGAAGCCAATCCCGGTCTGCCGAAGGCACTCAACGCCATCTGCCTGAAGGCGATGGACCGCACTCCCGCCCTGCGCTATGCATCGGCCAAGGATCTCGCGGGCGACATCGAAAGCTGGCTGGCCGACGAACCGGTGATCGCTTATCCCGAAAATCAGTGGGAACGTCTCAGCCGCTGGGTCCGCAGGAATCAGGCACGCGCCCAGGCAGCCGTCGTCGCGGTGATCGTGATTGCCGTCGTCTCAGTCATCTCGGCCATTCTGATCGATCAAAGCCGCCGAGCCGAAGCTCTCGCTTTGTCGAGACTGGAAACGGCCAACAACCTGGAAATCGCCGCTCGCAAGAAAGAAACCCTCGCTAAACAGGAAGCGTTGCGGCGTTCGAAGCAGACCCGTGAAGCGATCGATCTCATGCTGAATGGCATCAGCGACGCGCTGGATACTTTTCCCGGACTCCACGATGCCCGGCAACGCTTGCTGGAACGTGCCGCACAGGACTATGCCCGGCTGGCGAAAGAGAATAGTACAGACCCGGAACTGCAGGCCGAAGCGGCTCGCAGTATGGTGCGATTGGCCGATGTCCATTCCAAATTGAATGCCATCGAGAAGGCCCGTACCGCACTAGTACAAGCCGACGAGATCTTTCAACAGCAATTGAAGCAAACCCCAAATAACGCAGAATTCCGTCTAGAATTGGCGATCACCCATACCAGGCGGGGCATCCTGGAAGCCGCAGCCGAAAAATCGACTCTGGCGATGGTCTTCTTCCAGACGGCGATCACCGCCCTGGAAGAACTCGTCAAGAATGATCCACAGCGGGTCGACAGCCAGGACGCTCTGGGCACGGCGTTGATTGGACTCGGTCAATTGGAACAGAAAGCGGGCAAGGGCCCAAGCGCCGCGAAACACTTCCAGCAATCTCTGACTCTGTTTCAAACCTTGCGCACCGCGCATCCTGAAAACGTGCGCGTGCTGGTGGCTGCCGCGGCGTCCGAGACGGCGTTTGCTCGTTTTCTGCTCGACACGGGACGTGCCGCAGAGGCTGCCGAAATCTTCGATCAAGCAATCCAGGCGCACGATGTCCTGGTCGATGAATTCCCTGCCGAACCGGAATACTTCGCCCAGCGCGCGGCAGCGCGCATCAATCTGGCCGAGGCTCTACGTGGACTGGGACGCTGGAAGGTTGTCGTTCTCAATTACCAGTCCTGTGTCGACGACCTGCAGCAGGTTGTCCGGGCCCGACCGGACGTACCGCTCTACCGTGAGAATCTCGCCATCGCGCGAACGAACCTGGGGCAGTCGCTCAGAAAGTTGGGCAGCAATACCGAGTCCATCCCGGTACTCGAAAAGGCCCTGGCGAACTTCGACGAACTGTCAGCCAGCTACCCCTTACCGCGCTATGTTGAGGGGATCGGCAACACCCGAACCAGTCTGGCGCAGGTCCTGAGCGAACTCGGGCAGCAAGACGAGGCGTTGGTCCTGGTCAATACGGCGATCGATGACTATCGCGAGTTACTCGACCTGCAACCTGACTCGTCCCTGTATCAGGAAGGCCTGGGCATCGCACACAGTAACCGCGGCCGAATCCTGGTCCGCCGAGGCGATTTGCCCGGCGGCGTGCAGGCGTTCGAAACCGCGATTGCCTCGTTGAAGACAGCCGCCGACAAGGAACAGCAAACAGGCCGCTTCAACGACCAACTGGCCTGGGCCTGGACCCACTTCGGACACGTCCAATTTGCCGCAGGCCAAACCCAGCCCGCCCGCGACGCATTTAAAGCCGCACTGACTGTCCGTCAGACATTAGTGATCAACTTCAAGAAATCAACACCGTACCAGGATTCGCTCGCCTGGTTGCTCGCGACCTGCCCGGTCGAAGAACTGCGCGACGGCAAGCGAGCCCTCGAACTCACAACTCGCACCAGCACCGCTATCCCCGACAGCCCCCAACACTGGCTAACCCAGGGAGCCGCCCATCTCTTACAAGGCGAACACGCGGCTGCGGTGACAGCCTTGGAAACATCACTAAAACTCCGCGGCCAGGACGAGGGCCTGACCCTCTGCCTGAAAGCGATTGCCGAGTCGAAGCTCAATCAGCCCGAGCTGGCCAAGAAGTCATTGGCCGCGGCGAAAGCCTGGCAACAGGCTCAGAAGCCCGCCGATGAGGAGTTGAGTTTTGGGATGAAGCGAGCTGTGGAAGCAGTCGGCTCACCGTGAATCTCAAGCTAGTAGCCTTCACACTGCGCGCGATGGCTACCTGAATCCCCGACTTCGTCTGGCTGTGATCGTTCGAAGTGACGATGCTCACCGAAGATTTCGAAATTCAGTTGCCAGCCGCCGTGCCATTGACCAGTTGTTCGTGGTATTCGGCACGCGGCTGATTTCCGGCGAGTCGATAAAGATCGGCTAGAGCGCGGTGGGTTGGAATGTGCTGCGGATCAATGATCAACAGGTTCAAGTACCAGCGAATGGCCTCGGCTCGCGATTTGTATTTCGCTGTGATCGCAGCAATCTGATAGCGAGTTTCGACGTCGTTGGGATGTTGGACCATGTGGTCGACCAGCTTCTTCAGGCTGGCCAGCGGGCCGCGGGATTCTTCGACGAACGCAAAGAGCGGCTTTGCCGGCTCGGCTTGACCCGATGCCTGGTAGGCACGAGCCAGCGAATAGGCCAAGTCGGCGTTTTCCGGACGGGCCGCATGCACCTTCTGCAAAGGTCCCACCGCGGCCGCATCGCCACCGGCTAACAACACCTCTCCCAGGGCCTGTTGCAGATCAACATTCTCGGGGTGTCGCCGGACTGATTCCTCCAACAACTGCCTGGCCTCGGGCACATCGCCGTGGGTCACCAGCGACTGCGACAATCCGACCAGGCACGCCTGATTATCCGGCTCGTTCTGCAACACCGCTCGATAGGTCGGGATGGCCTCGTCGAGTTTAAACTGGTGCTTCAGCGAGTCTGCCAGCCCCATGAGGATGTCCGGCCGGCCCGGCCCCAGCTTCAACGCTTGTCGGTAACTCGCCTCTGCTGCCTCCCAATTGGACATGCCCACAAACAACTGGCCGCGCAACTGATGCGGGTCGGGATCCAGCGGGAAGTCTTGTTCCCAGACCCTTAACATGCGCGCGGCATCGTCAAATTGAAAACGGGAATTCGCCCAGATGACATAACCCTTGCCGATCTCGGGTTCATCATCACGCGGATCGGAAATCAACGTCTTCCAGTTGGCCGCGCTGACGGATTCGAACTGCTGGGTTTGAATCAACGCCAACAAGTTCTCACGTTCGAGCTCCTCGACACTCGCTCCCAGTCGGCGAGCAGACTCCAAGTGTGGGGCCACCTCCGCAAAGCGACCGCTGCGTCGCGCCAACTTGCTGCGCAGCAGATACCGCCGCGCGGTGGGTAAACCGAACCAGCGAGCACGTCGCAGCCAGGCTTCCGCCGCCGGATCTTGCCGCAGCGCCACACAGGCGCTGGCTCGCCACAGACAGAAATCACGCCCACCCAGCCACGCCGTGCCGCCCAGCAGGACGACTGCCACCACAATGAAAGTCCTGCGTCGCCGTGGCACCAGGATCCAGCGGCAAACCGAAAGAAATAGGCCCCGCTCCCCAGACTTAATGCCTTGCGCGGTCATAGTTGTGACGACTGATTGCGGTCGTATTCTTGAGGAAATCTCATTGTCGGATGTGGCGAGAATAATTGCCGCCGCAGTGGCTGCGGACTATGATCTTTGACGTTCGCCCCAGATTCTTAATGCTGCGACGGCCGCACGCCCGCGATCGAGTCGTGTCACTGCATCATATCACTGAGATCGCGCGCCGTCATGCGACAGCATTCCGAGTCCCCAAGACACCGAACCCGGCAACTCTGCCGCCAGGTTTGGTTCGCCGCTGCCCTTGGGCTGGCGATTCTCACCAGTTGCGAGCAACCACCGGCACCGCCTGCGACTCGCCCCAGCGTGTCACCAGTGACCCCCGAAAAGATCTCCACCACGATCCGTTTTACGGATGTCACCACCGAGACGGGCATCGATTGGACAGTCCGCAATGGGCAGGAAGCGGGCCACCTGGCGATTCTGGAGACGCTGGGTGCCGGCTGTGCGATCTTCGATTATGACCAGGATGGACGGCTCGATCTCTGCCTTCTCGGGGGCGGCCAATACGATGCCACGCCGGCAGCGACACCGCTTCCTCTCGCACTCTACCGTCAGCTGGCCCCCTGGAAATTTACGGCCGTCCAGCAGCCGGCTGGAATGGCGGCGGCCAGACACTACAACCATGGTGCCCTGACTGCCGACTATGACAATGACGGCTTTCCAGATCTGCTGGTCACGGGGTACGGTGGGATGCAACTCTTTCGCAATCTGGGCGACGGCACGTTTGCCGACGTGACTGCGACCTGTGGACTGGAGAGCGACCACCTGTGGAGCACGGCGGCGGCGTGGGGCGATTTGAACGCGGATGGCATGCTGGATCTCTTCGTTGGCCATTACGTCGACTGGTCGTTCGCCAACAATCCGCAGTGCAAATCGGTCGTGAACTCCAGCCGGCGAGTCTGCGGCCCGACTGACTTTCAGGGGCTGCCCAGCCGTGCGTTTCTCAGTCAGGCAGACGGGTCCTTTCGCGATGCCAGCGCCGAACTGGGACTCGATCTGGAAGGCAAGACTCTCGGCGTCGTGCTGGCCGATTTCAATGATGATCGCCTCCCCGAAATCTATGTCGCCAATGACGCGGTGCCGAATCAGATGTTCCAGCGGCAGGCCGACGGCGTCTATCGCGACATCGCTCTGGTCAGCGGGGTGGCACTCGGTGAAACGGGGGAATCGGACGGGAGCATGGGGGTCGACGTGGGCGATTTGGATGGAGACGGCCGCCTGGATTTGTGGGTCGCAAACTTCGAGGACCAAAGCTTCGCCATGTACCGGAATCTGGGCCAAAACCAGTTTCTCCACGTCAGCCGAGCCATGGGGATTGCCGCGGTCGGCCGTCTGGCAGTGGGGTTCGGTACGGTGATTTTCGACGCCGACGGCGACAGCTGGCCAGATATATTTTGTGCGAACGGTCACGTCCAAATTGAACGGCCGAGGGATCAACTCGCGCAGTCGCCGTTTCTCTTCGTGAACTCGGACGGCAAACGCTTTCGGAACGTGGCTGCGGAGGTGGGGGGCTATTTGGGGGAGACTCACCTGGGTCGTGGCGTCGCGTGCGGAGATCTGGACGGCAACGGCAGCCTCGATCTGGTCATCACCCATACGAACGGCCGGACAGCAGTCTTACGAAATGACACCCCGATCCAGAACTGGCTGGCGGTACGTCTGACAGGTCGGGACAGTTGTCGCGACGCAGTCGGTGCACAGGTGACCGTGCGTAATGGCACACGCCAGCAAGTCCAGGCGGTGAAGGGCGGTGGCAGCTATCTTTCAACGAGCGATCGTACCCTGTGGTTTGGGTTAGGCCAGTCGTCTGCGGTGGACTCAGTCGACGTCCGCTGGCCGGGGGGCAGTCATACGCGGCACGAGCATGTTCGGATAACCGAAACGCTGCTAATTGAGGAATCGCCACGCGCCGCAAACCAGTAGACATTACGTCTCCCAGCAACGCGTGGGTCCTCAACACAGGCCGGATCTGCCAAAGGCATGGATGCTACATAAGTTCCGGAAATCCTCCCCACAGATAGACAATCTGTCTCACAAACACATTGTCATATCATCACATCTACTGCGACACTGTATTTTATAAAATACTTCCCCGATTGTGCAATTTCGCTTGAAATTGCCGGTCGATATTTCTTAGATGTGATTTGACATATTTGCTATCTGCCATTCTTTGGCGCTTTGTGTTCCATCTGTCGCTCTCCATGTTCAAGGTCCACTCCATCATGCCCAAACTGAAGTCGCTCTATCAGCGTGGTTTTACGCTGATCGAATTGCTGGTGGTGATCGCCATCATCGCCGTGTTGATTGCCTTGTTACTGCCCGCCGTGCAGCAGGCGCGCGAAGCCGCTCGCCGCTCGCAGTGCAAGAACAACATGAAGCAACTGGGACTCGCCATGCACAATTACCACGATGTCTTCGGTGCCTTCCCGCCACTGGAAGTGCAAGACACGGCGTTCCTGACCGGCAACCCGCCGACGAACTGGGGCGCTTACGCCGGGAACTGGGTTACCCTGACTCTGCCCTACGTCGAGCAGGGCCCGTTGTATGCCAAGTTCAATTTCGGCGCGAGTTCCTCGGCCAACCAATCGCTGATGAACATTCCCTACCGGCACTTGATCTGCCCGTCCAATCCGTTTGGTTCGGGAACGCTGGTGAATGGATATTCGATCAGCCACTACTACGCCGTCGAGGGTTCCTACAGCACGGGTCTGGAAGCCTGCAAGTATGCTTCCACGGGCGCGACCACCAGTACCGGTATCTTCTACCATTCCAGCCGGACCAGTCTCCGGGACGTGACCGATGGCTCCAGTAATACGGTGATGCTCGTGGAGGCACTGGGCTATCAGCCGAGCAGCGCCACGAACCCGGCGTCGGGTATCGCCGATGGTCGCGGCATCGGATTCTCCGCCGTGACCGAAACGGGCATCGCCATCAACACGGTGAACCGCTGGTTCGCAACCTCCAGCTTCCACACGGGCGGGGCGCATGTGCTGCTGGCGGATGGATCGGTTCGCTTTGCCAGTCAAAATATCAACGCCACAACGTGGGCTAATCTCGGTTCTCGCAGTGATGGCGTTACTATTGGCGAATGGTAGTCCGCGCACTGCATCGTGTGACTTCATTTTTTCCCAAGCCTGAGGCCGCGTGTTGCGGCTTCAGGCTTGGTGATTTATTGAAACTGTTTTTTCATTCTGACTCTCAGGAATCTGGCGATGACCCCCCGACATTTTGTAATCGGAATGTGTTGTTTGTGCATGCTGGCGTCAATTGGTTGCGGCGACGGTTCCCAGCCCGCGCCCAGCCTTGTCCCCATTCAAGGCGTCTTGACGCAGGCTGGAAAACCACTGGCACACGTCACCGTGACGTTCTATCCGGACAACAAGAAGGACACCGAGGGGCCCAGTTCGACCGGGGTCACGAATCAGGCGGGCGAATTCCAGTTGATGGTCGCGGGCAACAAACCGGGTGCCGTGGTCGGGTTCCACAAGGTGACGGTCCAATGCCCGATGATGACGTCCGGATCGACTCCCGAACAACAGGCCGCCGCCAAGGCGTGCAAGATCTCGCCCGACTTTGGCAACCCCGAAAAGACTACGCTGACTGCCGAGGTGACCGCTGAAACCGCCGATCTGAATCTGGAAGTGCCGGCTCAATAGTCTGCCACGGATGGCCCCCGGGGTTTCGCTTTGCAAAACCTGGGCGAATGGCCGTTACCCATATCGGAATGAAGTACGTTTCACGGCATGCGACTCATGAGCGGCACGGCGCTGCCGTCGGTGCTTTCAGTTTGCAATGCAGAAACGATGGCAGGCGCCATGGCGCTCACCAGCCTGACTCACCAGCAGAAATTGGTTCTCTGGTTTCATGAGTTCGAAGGCCAGTCTATTCGCCAATGATCTTGACCAAGACCCGCTTGGGGCGCTGGCCATCGAACTCGCCGTAGAAGATCTGCTCCCAGGGACCGAAGTCAAGCTTCCCCCTGGTGATGGCCACGACGACCTCACGCCCCATGATTTGTCGTTTCATGTGGGCGTCGGCGTTGTCTTCGCCGGTGCGGTTGTGAGCATAGCAGGTCGGAGAGGCGTCGAATGGCGCGAGGCCCTCCAGCCACTTTTTGTAGTCCTCATGCAGACCCGACTCATCGTCATTAATGAAGGCTGAAGCGGTGATATGCATGGCGTTGCAAAGCAAGAGACCTTCCTGGATGCCGCTTTGTTTGACCGCTTCCTCGATGCGCGGGGTGATATTGAGGAATGCCATCCGGGAGGGAAGTTCGAAGGTCAGGTACTCGGTGTGAGATTTCACGGTGGGATCTCGACTTGGGGTGGAGGGAGCTCGTGAGCGGCACGGCGCTAGCCGCCGGGTCTTCCAGGGAAATCGACACACAGAACCGGCCGCGATTGTCGAATCTCCGAAACTACCAACATATCCCAATTTAGCCGCTCGTTCACAACTTTTCCCGCTTCCAACACGGACTAGCAGCAATAGCGTGGCTCGCATAAAATCACGGGGTTGGCCGATTCAGGGTGAAGCGGTTGATCGTGGCCGGGGGGCTGCGGAACGGATCAAGGACGATCATGAAAACGCGAATCGGTCTCTCTGTGGGGTTGCTGTTGGTGGCTGGCTGCCAGGCGCCCTGGATAAAGACTCCGACGCTCTATCCGGGGAACCCCGATGCGGAGCGGGCGTCGTATACGTTGCATGATCCGATGCCTGATGCGTCGCTCGGTCCGAATGTCGGCGGACGGCCTCGGGAATCGATCATTCAGCGGAGCGAACCGCGGCGGACCCTGGAAGCGGCGATTCCCTCCATGACTGGTCAACAACCCGGCGTCGTAGGCCAACAGATGCTGCCGCCGCCTGATAGTGCTTATCCGAATGCGGTGACGCCTTGAGTTGCGACACGTGCGTTATCTGCTTAATTGTATGAGAGTAAGAGTGTATGAGAGTGACGGAGTAAGAATTGGATTCAGCGCGAGAATCCTTCTCCACTCCGAAAAACTCATACTCTCACACACTCATACAATTAAGCATATAATTGCTGCAGCGTAGGCAAACACTGTAGGAGAATTCGATGCGACGCCAACTCGTAGCAGCCAGTGGATCGATCGGACTCCTGCTGCTCGCTGGCGTAATCTCCTTATGGCAGCCGTCGGTCACCCCAGCGGCACCCAAGATCCCGCGGACCATTGAAACCAGCGGGGTCGATTTCATTACCCCGGCGGCTCAGCAAAGCATTGAGCGTGGGCTGGCGTATCTGGCAGCTCAGCAGAACGATGATGGTTCGTTCGGGTCCGGGACTGTCTTCAGCCATAACATCGCCGTCACGGCGTTATCGGGGATTGCGTTGGTCTCGGCGGGGAATACGCCCAATCGAGGCAAATACGGCAAATCGGTTGCGCGAGCCTTGCAGTATATCATGGAGCATGTCGGGCCCAACGGGTTCATCACAGCTCGGGATACCAGCCCGCATGGTCCGATGTATGACCACGGTTTCGCGACGCTGTTCCTGGCGGAAGTCTATGGGATGTCGCCCACCCCCGACTTGCGTGACAAGCTGGCCCTGGCCATCAAGCTGATCATCAATACTCAGAATCGCGAAGGGGGCTGGCGCTATCAGCCGGTTCGCGGTGAGGCCGATATCTC
This sequence comes from Planctomycetaceae bacterium, assembly GCA_021732415.1. Classification (GTDB taxonomy): domain Bacteria; phylum Planctomycetota; class Planctomycetia; order Planctomycetales; family Planctomycetaceae; genus JAKFVC01. The sequence continues at coordinate 12,500 of JAKFVC010000272.1, read as the reverse complement.
AGCGACCGTGTGCCAAATTATGGCCTTGCGGGCGGCTCGGAATAGTGGGTTGTTTGTTCCCAAGGATACCGTCGATGCCTGTATCCAGTACGTTCAGAAATGCCAGAACGCCGATGGCGGATTTCGCTATCAACTGGTCAGCGGTTCCCCGAGTGCCTTTCCGAGATCGTCTGCGGCGCTGGTGTCTCTCTACAGTGCTGGCGTTTACGAAGGCCGGGCTATCGAACGCGGCCTGAAGTATGTGGAGACCTACAAGCCGTCAGGCGAAGTCTTCCGGCAGGAGAGCAACTATTTCTACGGGCACTACTATGCGGCCCAGGCGATGTGGCATGCCGGCGGCGACCACTGGAACGCGTGGTTCCCAGCCATTCGCGACGAACTGCTGATGCGGCAAATGCCCGATGGCAGTTGGCCAGATTCGATCTGCAATGAATACGGGACGGCGATGGCCTGCATTGTGTTGCAGATGCCGAATCAGTACGTGCCGATCTTTCAGCGGTGATGGCATCGTGGGACGGGTCTCCCGGCCCGTCCGTCCACTCAGGAAACGGTTCTAAAAACCGCACGACTGAGGTCAAATACAGCCACCAAAAAAAGTAATCAGGCGAGCCGGGTGCCGTAAGGCCCCGGACCGAGTGTACAGATGACGAAACGATTTGTCCGGGGCCTTACGGCACCCGGCTCACCAGTTTTTGGATGGGATGTTACTCGGATGACCGCCGCGAGTCAGGGACGGACGGGCCTGGAGACCCGTCCCACGATACTACGACAACAATTGGCGACCGCGTGATCTCAACGTATCCAGCAGTTGATCGAGATCCTCGGGCGTGGTCAGCGGGTTCATCAACGTGACTCGCAACGCCGGCACGCCGTTCACCACGCCATGCACGAGGTAGAACTCGCCCGATTCGATGATGTTGCGGCGGAGGCGGAGTTGAAACATCCCCACCTCTTCCGGCGTCGCATTCTGGAGGGCCTCGGGTGTGTGGCGGAAGACGACGATGTTGCAGTGCGGCTCGTGCAGGGTTTCAAAGTCCGGGGCCGCGGAGAGCTTGGCGTGGAACTGGCTCCCCATATCGAACGTGACGTCCACGAGGTCGGCGAACAACTGCGGCCCGAACAACGACCACAGCCCCCACAGGCCATAAGCGGCGGTGCGCTTGGTACATTCCAGGGTGCGGAGGCCACCGTCGAAGTCCCGCAGGTCGGGAGCCGACGCGTCAAACAAGTAGGGAGCATCCTGACTGAAGGCTCGGAAACTGTGTTCACGGTTGCGATACATCACGAAGGCACACAGGGCCGGGACGAACAGCATCTTATGCGCATCCCAGACTACGCTGTCCGCTCGTTCGATCCCCGCACACAGATGTCGATACCGCGGACTCAACAAGGCCGAGCCCCCATGGGCGGCATCGACGTGCATCCAGACCTGATGTTTCTCGCAGACGTCGGCGACGGCGTTTAGAGGATCAAATGCACCGACCGGCGTCGCACACGCGCACGCCACCACGGCAATCACGGGATGCCCCTCGGACTTGAGGCGCGTCAACGAGGCATCCAGACGCACGGGATCCAGCCGATGATCGGCATCGACCTCGGCCTTCACGACTTGCCGCGTGCCCAATCCCAAGATCCCCGCCGATCGCCCCATGCAATAGTGGGCTTCTGCCTGCGCCACAAGCACCGGAGCCGGACCGCTGCGGGCGACTCCCATTTCCCAGGCATCGCCCAGCGTCACATTGCGGGCAGCGAGCAGAGCAGTCAGATTGGCCGCCGCGCCACCGTGCGTGATGACGCCGGCCGACTGAGCAGGATCCCAGCCAATCGTTTCGGCGAGGCGGCCCACCAGAGCCTGCTCGACAGCCATCCCCCACGGGCCCATTTCGTAGATCGCCATCACCTGATTGGTGACCGCTCCCAACGCATCGAACAAGCCCGCCAACGGCACCGAGGGAGGCACCTGATGCCCGACATAATGCGGGTGATGCAGATTGTGCCCGCGCGACAGCATCACCTTGAGGAGCTCACGAAAGCGGGCCACTCGTTCATCGCCGGTCGCCGTTGCAGGAGCCTGGTCCAGCACCTCACGCGCGGCGCGAACATTGGGCAGCGGATCGTTCCAGTTCAAGACGCGAGTCTCACCCGCCTGCACCTGCGTCATGTGTTGACTGAGGATCTCGGCCCAGCCTTCAGACGCCTTAGCGAAGAGTTCGGGCGAGTAGGCCGCACGGATGCGGTTTCGGGCGGCAGCGTTGGCGGGGAGATCGATTGGCAGCATGATGGAAGACTCGGCGACACCCGTTTGCAGGTTCAGGCTAATGGGAGGGCGAGGGACCCAGAGGGTACCCCGCCGAGCCTAAAGCGACCGCAGGTCGGCGTCCGCCGGAGGCTATCGTTGTTGAAAGGCCTCCGGCGGTCGCCGAGCTAAAGCTCGTATTAGGCTCGGCGGGGTACCCTCTGGGTCCCTCGCCCTCCCATCAACCGCAATGACAACCGCGTAGTGCAAAGGCCCGGATCCACCGAGACGAGTTCGGTGGGGATTAGTCTAAGTACCAACTATTCCTGTCCGGGCACCCATAGCTTACCGCCCGATGCCGCCGCTGCGACCGACTCGGGAGTCCACAGCCCGCCGTCGCTGATCCCTGCGCCGACCGTTTGCAGATCGGTACCACTCATGATGGCCTGGATCCGGGGACTGTCGAGCTTCTCCAGCTTCAGCAATTGCATGACCTGAGGTTTGACCTGCGGGATCTTGAGGAAGTACTCGCGAGCACACTTCCGCAACAACTCGATCACCTTCTCCTCGTTGTTGGTGAGCGCCGCGACTTCCAGTTCATTGAGGTCCCAATCGGCCCGCGCCATCAAATCGGCACCGGCACGCAGGTTGGCGGCGCGACCGCGATCACACCACATCTGGGCGGCGTCGAGATCCAACACCCGGATCGCCAGGCTGCAGGCCATGCGGCAGACAGCGGGCACGTCGAACTCGGGGATCGAGATCTCGCGGTCATAAACAGCGTTGAGCAACTTCCGCAACGGATGAATGGCCCGTGTGCTGGCGAGCATCGGGAAGGCCTCGCGGATGACTTCTTCGGGAGCATCGCTGAACGACAGCCGCAAGCAGTCTTGAATGCTGCTCTTCTTCAAATCGTCGATGCTCTGACAGACCATCGGCTGGATGGCCGGCAGACCTAACTTTTGCCGCAAATCGTCCACATCGAGCGAGTAATTCGCGGTCTCAGTCACCGACGCCAATACGTTGATCGCCGCACAGACCGGCATGTGCAGTTCGGGATCACGCGCGGCATCTGCGGGGGTCAGTCCATCCAGCGATTCCAGCGGCAACTGCGTCCATTGATCGTAGACGACGTGTTTCGCGTGAGCCGCGACAAGTTTCAATATCTCCGAACGACGCAGGCCAGTCGGAGGCACGACATTGAAATTCAGCCCAGCGACATCGCGCGGAATGCCGCCATCGGCCGGCAACGCGCCCCATTCTTCGGCGGGGGTCGTATCGATCTGCTCGCCGGCGACGCGGACCACCAAGTCGTGATCGGCATCGGTGAACACGGGGCTCAGACTGCGGATATAGAGTTCACCCGGAAGTTCCGGTTCGCGGACCTCGTCCAGGATCATGACCGTACCGATGCTGAGCGGCAGGCTTTTCAAATCTTCGATGTTGCCCGAATCACGCGGGCGATCCACCAACAGATAGACGGCTGCAGGCGGACGATCGGTATCGGGGCGATTGGGGGGCAGCGGCTGACGATGCAGACGCGGTTCCTGATCCAACTGCGACAACAACCGGCTGACGCTTTGCACACGGTAACGGTACGTGCGCAGCGGAATCTGTTCTTCGGGCAACTGCTGATCATGCAACTGGGCGAGAGTCTCGAGTTCGACCGCCGATTCGAAATCGGGCAGATCGTCACCGGCGCGACCGAGGAGTTCTGCTGCCGCGGCCAAGTCACCCGACCAGGCATAGCAGAGGCCGGCGTTGAAGGACAACACCGGTTGATGCGGGTCCTTCTCGGACAACGCCTCGAACAGTTGAGCGGCCTTGGTCCAGTTCCGAACACCGGCGAACTTCATCGCTTCGGCGAATTCGGCCTGGTTCGGCTGGTTGTCGGGCAGCGTCCGCAACTGATAGAGATTGCGGAAGGGCAGGGGGATGTCGCTCGACTTGTTCAATTCATGGAAAGCCGACATCACATAGCGGGCATCTTCTTCGTTCCGAGCCCACAGCAGGGCATCGAACAAATATCGCCAGACCGCCATGAAGCGGCCGCTGTTGAGCAACTCGTCGACGATTTCCACGGACAACTGATAGGCCAGTCCGGGGTTCTTGTCGGCGATTGACGAGAGGTGCCCTTCGACGATGGGACGCGTGTGGTCCCAATCGGACATGAACAGGTGCCAGCGAATATCGAAGTAGTAGCCGAACGGATCCTGAGGATTCGATTGCTGCAACAGTTTAATGAGGTCATGAGCTTCCTCGTGTCGCTCTAACATCAAAAACGCCATGATCTTATTGCGCAGCAGCAACGGGTTCGTGGAGTGCTCGGGCTCCAGCTTTTCGGCGGCCAGCAGGGCTTGCTTGGGCTGCTTTTCAGAGATCAGACGTTCGACCGCCGTGAGTTCCTCAATGATTGGTTGGCAGCAAAACTTAAATTTCTTGCCATTCCCGCACGGGCACGGGTCGTAGGGTTCCAGCGCCATCTCGGCATCCTTCTTGTTCGTCAGTGCGATATTTTTTGAAAACACCCTGGCGCCAGGTGCAGAATTCCCAAGAATCCCGCGATTCCAGCACGCCGGTGCATGATGAGCTATCAACTGCCCTCAAAAAACGGCAATCCGCGAAAGGCTGCGGCGGATCGCAACCTGCATGCTAGCAGAATCGCTCAATTTTCCCAAGTTGCATTGAATATGAAAGTGGCAGCGGGAACGATCGACGAAGGGTGGAGCAATCCAGCAGTGATTCGACTCGATGGGAGGGTGAGGCTCCCGCGGAACCGCAAGCGTCAATCGGGCGTCGCCAGACTATGCGGTTCGGCGGGAGCCTCACCCTCCCATGACGTCGAAATATCGCTCAGGGCATAGACGCAGGGAACAGAATTACGCAGTCCGCCAATCAGAGGTCGGGGCCACGAGCATTCCGCGTGACTACTTGGCGTCGCCAGCCTTTTCGACCACCGGCTCAGCTATGGCCGGTTCGGCTTTCGGCGGATGCTCGGCCTTCGGAGCTTCCGCATCCGGGCGCTCCGGTCTCAGACCACGCGATGGTCCTCCTTCGCGCGGCGGATGCCCATCATGTCCGGGGCCACGACCGTCACGATGACCGTCTCCTCCTCGACCCGGGCCGCCGCCTCGGCCGGGGGGCGGTCGATGATGACGATGCTCTTCCCGTCGCTTCTTATACAGTTCCCATTGCGACGGCGTCAAAACGGCCTGCATCTCGCGATCTAACTCGCCCATTGCCTTTTCGAAGAGAGGCTGAACCTCGATACGCAATTCGTCAAACTTCTTGTGACGGCGAACGAGGATATCATTGACCTTCGGAGTTTGGTCAGGCGTCAACGCAAGATCTTTTTCGAGTTGGGCCAACAGGTTCTTGGTAAAGATTCCGGGCCGACTCCAAGCCCCCCGGGCCGTCGCCTCCGTATCCAGTGACCGCATCGTCCCGACACTATAACCGGCGACACCACCCGCCATGAAGATGACCAGCATGACTCCCCAGCGAGCCAGCCGAGCGCGCAGTGGGCGTGGCGCTCGCGGCAGACTTTTTAAGGGGGGAGTTTCCATCGTCGAGCCCGCTTCTAACACCTGCACTGCGCCAGATCCTGGTTGATTCACCGCGAACCCTCCGGAAACAGCCACGGATCCATTTTCTATTCGTAGCCCGACTCTCTGAGTCGGGAGCATTTCACACCAAGGGAACACCCGACTCGGAGAGTCGGGCTACGGCTACTGATACAACATGGCCGCCAACGGATGCCAGACGCTCAACGATTCCGGCCACGAGGCACTCCACAACGGCATCGCCAGCCACAAACAGCATGCGGCGACGACCGTCGAGACACCCGCGCCAATCCAGTCGGCGGCTTCCAGGTCCGGCACGATCACCGTCGGTTGCCCCGGCAAACGGGCCAATACACGGTCGACCACGTCCACCTGCGGAGCCAATTCGCGCCGGGCGGCGGCAAATAACATCTCTAACTTGTCAGGAGTACTCATGACCCCCTCCTTTGCCACAAATCACGTAACTTCTTACGAGCCCGAAACGCCTGGACCTTGACCATGACTTGGCTCCAGCCCACCAACTGTGCGGTTTCCGCGACGCTGCGCTCTTCAATATGCAGTAATGTTAAAACCAACCGGTCCCGGGGCGGCAGTCGATTCAGCAGCACATGCAACATGGCCACTTCGTCCTGCTGCTCCGAGACATCCTGTTCCGGCATCGCCATCGCCGGGTCGATCTCCAGCGACTGCACATTCCGCCGCCGCTGACGAGCCTGCAACTGCCAGTGATGGTAACCGACCCGCGTTGCAATCTTCCTCAACCAATGCAGAAACGGCGCTTCACGTCGGAACCGGCCCAGGTGCAAGTAGGCCTCAACAAACACCGACTGCACCAGTTCTTCCCACACGGTCCGATCACGACTGAAACGCCACAACCACTGGCCAATTTCACCCTGATACCGAGCCACCAGCCGGGCGTAGGCATCTCCCTGGCCCTGCAAAGTTTTTTCAATATCTTCTATATCGGCTGCCAGGACCAGCTTCCGCCGTTCGGCTTCGCCCGCGGTCGCTTCCTGGGCCAGCAACAAGCTCCCCCACAACTGCAGGCTGTTCTCAACCTGCAGCCAGATTTTTGACGCCACCGGAAGCCAGTCTCCGGCAGGATCATTCAGGCTGGCACAATCTTGCGTCATGAGTTTTCACGTTGCTGCAGGGCAAAACCCCCGCCGATTACCTCACCAGGCAAATCACTTTCCAGGTAAGGGAAAGCATTTACCCAGCGCGTCGGGGATCCCGCATATCACTTTCCGTCCTTTGACGAGCGAATTTTCGCGAAACACTTCGCCGTCAAAGTCGGTTCAATTCCACCATTTAGCTTAAAAGACCACACACGCGTCGACGAGTCCAATCGCGTGCTAAGTCAGCGAAATCACAAAACGCCGCCGAGAGCTCTCATTCGCAGGCCGAGCGTCTTGATTCCGCCACCCTAAAGGTGAGTGCAACGTGGTCAGTGGTTACAAGTTCCGGGAGACTTCCGTGTCAAGACTTGTTTCGCATCCTAACGAATATGCCGGTCCTCGCGACAGTTAGACGGTTTGGCTAGAATTTCCCGCGTTGAGTGAAACCGACCTCGAGATCGACCGGCAACGATCAAAACCAGTCGGAAATAAGAGTTTTGGAACACTAATCTACGCTAATCACCACTGATCCAAGACATCCGCATTCGAATTCCAATCCGGTCTGCGACATGATTCTTCTAGTTCTTGATCAGTGAAGATTAGCGGAGATCAGTGTTCCAAAAATTCTTCTTCCTTTTTGCCCTCAGCACACTTTAGCGAGATCACCACGATGCGCATCTTGTTTCCGTTGATTGCGGCTGGCGTCTTATCTTGGACAGTTTCCGCGGAAGCCGCCGCGAAACCGGGCCCACTGAAGGCGGGTGCCGCCACCAGCAACATTACCCCGGCACTCGGGGGCAATATCATCGGTGGCTTCAAACCCGCGCCTTCCAAGCACATTCACGACGAATTACACGCTCGCTGCCTCGTACTGGATAACGGGGAAAAGCGACTCGCACTGGTCGTCTGCGATCTGCTCGGCATGCACCGCAGTGTCAGCGATGAAGCCCGCCGCCTGATCCAGGCCGAAACGGGTATCCCCCGCGAAAACGTCCTGATCAGCGGAACTCACACGCACTCCGCCTGCTCGGCCCTCGGAGAAACTCGCTACAAGAACGAGCAAGTCCTCGACGACTACCAGAAATTCGTCGCCCGCCGTATCGCTGACGGCGTACGGCGGTCGGTCAATCTACTGCGTCCCGCCGAGATCGCTTACGGCACGGCCGAGGCCCCCGAGCATGTCTTCAACCGCCGCTGGTCCATGCGACCAGGAACAATGCCGCCCAATCCATTCGGTGGTATCGACCTCGTCAAAATGAACCCGCCGGCCGGCAGCCCCAACTTGGTGGAACCCGCCGGGCCCGTCGATCCGGTCGTGTCATTCTTGTCCGTTCGCGAACTCGATGGCAAACCGATCGCCCTCTATGCGGCCTACTCGCTGCACTATGTCGGAGGAGTCGGCGATGGGGATATCTCGGCCGACTACTTTGCCGTGTTCTGCGAAGAGCTGACTCGTCTACAGAATCTCGACCATCAATCGCCCGCGTATGTCGCCCTGTTGGCCAACGGGACCAGCGGCGATATCAACAACATCAGCTTCAAAGTGCCCAGGCCCGGGAAACCGAAATACGAACAGATGCGCTTCGTCGCCACCGACGTCGCTCAGAAGGTCCAGGCCGCGCTGAAGGATCTTAAGTACAACAAGGATGTCGTCCTTGATGCCCGTTTCCGCGAACCGCTGATTGGCTCGCGCAAGGTGACCGAGGAACAACTCGCCTGGGCCAAGAAGACCCTCGACGCCGCCCCGAAAGACCGCGCGACATGGGATCTCTCAGCGATCTATGCCGACCGCACACAGCATCTGGCGCAAGCGGCCGAGACCGTTCCGACTCCGCTGCAAGTTTTGCGAATCGACTCGGTCGCCATCGGCAGCATGCCGGCCGAAGTCTTCGTCGAGATCGGCCTGGAATTCAAAGACCGCAGCGCGCTCAAACCGGCGTTCCTCGTATCGATCGCCCACGGGTACTTCGGGTACTTGCCGACCCCGCGGCATCTGGATCTCGGCGGCTACGAAACGTGGCTGGGAACCAACCGCCTCGAGCGTGAAGCCTCGGTCAAGATGCTAAACCACTTGGTGGAGATGACAAAAGAACTGGCGGAGTAGGACCAGTGAGGTGTCATTTCCCGATCAATTCGGCGATCGAGAATTTCTCGAACGTCAACTGCGCCTGGCTGCCTTCATAAACAATCCCCACATGCTGATCGTCAACTCGGGCGAAACTCGGATATCCCGCGCCTCGGCCTTCATCCAGTAAGATGTGGTGCTTCTTCGGCCACGTCAGACCATCATCGAAACTGACTTGGATCGTGTGGTGAGTCCGCGTCTTCTGCGTGTGTGGATTGGCAAATAACAGCAGATGCTGCCGTTTGCCGTCGGCATCGTAGTCGGCCCGGAACAAGCTGCCGTTGCAGTTGGGTTCGATCAAGGTGTCACGATGGGTCGCGTGGGGCTGCCAGGTTTGTCCCAGGTCTTTCGTGACGAAGACGGCTCGAAAGCGTTCGCGATCGTTGCGAATATTGAGCATGATCGACTCGTCCCCCAACTGAGCCGCCTGGCACTCGTTACCGCCGCTGTAGGCCGGCTGGCTGAGGGTCCACGTTGCTCCGTGATCGCGACTGATCATGATCGTCGCAAACGGAACTCCCTTCTCGTCGCGCCCCTGCATCGGCATCACGAGAGTCCCGTCGGGGAGATTGATCCCCGACTGCGGGGCCGGAGCGAGCAACCACCAGGCCTCCTGCTTGAGAGTGCGTGTCAGATTCTCGGGCTTGGTCCAGGTGCGGCCGTCATCTGTCGACCTCACGACTAACAACTGAGCACTCTTGCCAACCTCATGACCCGCTTCCGAACCATCGCCACGCCATTGATGCTTGCCCGGTTTGCCGTTCATCCAGACGGCGAAACAGAAGATCTCACCCGTTTGCTGATCGACGATAATTCCGGGGTCGCTGCAGCCGTTTTGTTCTTGCGGCAGGCCCCCAAACTCGCCCATGTCCATGATCACGCTGACAGGGTCCCACGTCTGTCCGCCATCATGCGAACGGCTGAGTCCGATGTCGATATCCTCCTGCAAGTCACGGCTCGCCCGCCGCCGCATGTCGTAGACACACAGCAATGTCCCTTTCGAGGAAAGTGTCAACGCCGGGATCCGGTAGGTATGCACTCCGTCGTCTTGATGCTTGCGGACCGCGATCCCGATGCGTTGTCGGAATCCCGCACTCTCATCACGCGGCGTCAACGGGCCTGCAGTAGTTTCGATCGATGAGCACACCGCGGCCACTCGATGCGACAACTTGGCGGTCTCTTTCAGACGGCACGAGAGCCAGAAGACATTCGCGCCCGGCCGCAATTTTTGTTCGGTGTTGAACGTCAGCGACGCCGCAGGTGGTACCGGTTTGCCCAAGGGTTTCGCAGGCGAAAAGTCCACCTTGTCATCCGTCGCGCACAATGTCAGGGAATCGATATCACTGAGGTCGTCAGTCCCCTCCAGCGCAAAGGTTAATGCTCTAACCGTGATATCAGACTTCTCATCCACGCTGAGGATCACGCGAATCAGCGAACCGTGTTCATTGCGAATCAGTACGGGATGAATCGGATGCGTCGCGATGGAGGAGACACCGGGGATGGCGCTCTCCGCACCGTTGAGTTGTGCTTCATGCAACGCTCCGCAGGCCAGGAGCATCAGATAAGCACACAGGCCAGGCTTGATATAGATCCTCATGGTAGCGTCCTTCTCGATGGCGTAACGAGATTTCGTTGACCCAATATCACGACCAAGGCGAGCCCGGCGGCGTAAGCCCCGGGATTCTTTCTAATCCAGGCTTGGAAACACAGAGGCACAGAGAACACAGAGGAATTGCTAACTCTCTGTTTCCTCTGTGCCTCTGTGTTTCATTTTCGTCCCTCCAAAACAACATTGAAAAGAGGGAACGAAGAATCTGGGGGCTTACGCCGCCCGGCTCGCCTAATTCGATATATATAGGGCCCGCATCCTGCAGTATTACTCTACCATCTTGTTGGGATTCGACCAGACGACACGTCCCAGCCATGTCGATCCGTCCGCGCCCTTGGGATTCGGCTTGGTTCCAAACACGTACTCCGCATCAGTCACCCACGATTCATGCTGCGTAATCGCCGCGGCCCCAAAGTTGCCGAGCATCACGCCACGCTCGGGCAACAATTTTTGCTCGGTGTGTCGCAGGACCTGCAGCGTAACCGGGTTGATCTGAGCGACGAAGATCGGGGCCCGATTGCGGGGAATATGATCGTTGTTGGCTCCACGCCGCGTGTAGCACAGCAAGAGACCATCGCTATGTGACAACCAGTGGGCCTGCGTGTTGTAGCTGCCCAGATCTTTGCCGTCGTCGAAGGTCCACTTCTTGATCGGAGCATACTTCAACCCGTCCGTGCTGGTCGTCACATAGGCTGCCGAGTCATTGCGGAGCGTCAGAAAATATTTCCCCTGCAAGACCGCCAGGGACGGCTCGTAGAGTCCACGGCCGCTGTCGGTTCCGATCTCGTCCCCATGCTTGAGATACTTCAGCTCCTGACCATTAAACGAACAATGCAGTACTGTTGTGCTATACCGGCCCGATTCGGCTGGCCCCCGAAAATAGGTTGGCACCAACAGCGACCCATCGGGTTGTTCCAGCCATTGCACACAGCCTGGTGCGAGCAGAAAGAATTTGCCGTCGGTCTCCGGCATGGCCAGCATCTTCCAGGCAGTCCACTTATTGGTCTTCGGATCATACGTGGCATAAGCACATTCGTGCGAACGGGGCTTGTCGGTCAATTGGCCACCCTGCTGGCTATAGCGCAACTTAATTCCGATGGCGACCAGTTTGCCGCTATGAGCATGCCACCCCGGAGTCACATCACAGACGGCGATCGTTTCGTTGTCCTCCCCCTTCTGCCACGCCAATTCCGGAATCTCTGTCGGAGCCGTCCAAGTTTTCCCCAGATCGTCCGTCCGCAAGAAATACATCCCCGAATAGTGATCGTCAGCCGACAGATGCTTTTGAATGGTCATGATGACCGCCGGGCCACCATCCTTACCATAGCCGGGCAGGGGAGCCACCCGCGGATGAAACCAGCAGAAGTCAGGACTGAGTTCCTTGAAGACGACTTCAGACTTGGCCGTAAAAGGCAGCACCTTCGGCCCCTGAGCCCGTAAGTCGCGCCCCGCAGCCAGCAACAGGATGAATGCGATCGCCCAAGCCCATCCATACCGAACGGGGCCGCTGATTTTATGAGTGATATGCGTCACGGTGCTTCTCCCGGGTGTGCAGTGGAATCGCAGGATAAACTGCCAAGCTTGACTTACTTAGTTTTACCCAGATCACACACCCGATAGAAGCAACCCCCAGCACATCAGCCGGCACGCGCTAGCGTCCGGTTCGTATTTGATTCGACCAACCGCATTCACCCGAAGGGCAAAAAACACCTTGTGCAGGTGGAGTGCGGGACGGGGTTTGCTTTTTGGATCAGGCCGCCTGCTTGTGGTTTTCCTGGCAGCAGGAGTGGAATCCGGATCGTGTGGTGGCGCGGTGTTCCCAGAATGCGGTGAGAGGATCGCTGTCGCA
>JAKFVC010000204.1 GCA_021732415.1 Planctomycetaceae bacterium | reverse complement strand
CCTCACCCCCAACCCCTCTCCCCGGAGTACCAGGGCGAGGGGAGCTGAATCCTTACTTTTGTTTGGACTTTTTCCTGCGGGTAGCGCTGCGTATTTGCCAATGCATCAGACTTCGACGACAGCTTGCTTTGTCTACTTCTTCTCCAGCGATTCAGTAATCAATCGCCCGATAATATGCTTGGCGCTGAGACCTTCCGCTTGCGCCGCGAAGGTTGTGATGACGCGATGTGTCAGCACGGGCAACGCGACTTCCATGACATCTTCCAGGCGTACCAGATAGCTACCGTGCAGAGCGGCACGAGCTTTGGCACCCAGAATCAAATATTGCACAGCACGCGGACCTGCACCCCACGCCACCAGCGGTTTCATCCATTCGGGCGCCGAACTCCCCTGCGGACGAGTCTTGCGTACCAGACGAGCCGCAAACTCATAAATGTGATCAGGTACCGGTACGCGGCGCACCAGATGCTGATGCCGGATGATGTCTTCGGCCTGCAGAATATGATTGAGCGACGGCAGCGCATCCCCCGTGGTCGTGCGTGCGATCAGGATCTCTTCGGCCTCGGATGGGTAATCCATGTCGATCAGGAACATGAAACGATCGAGCTGCGCTTCGGGCAGCGGGTAGGTGCCTTCCTGCTCCACCGGATTCTGGGTCGCCAAAACAAAGAACGGCTCGTCGAGGCTGAACGTCTTGCCGACGACCGTGACCTTGTGCTCCTGCATTGCTTCGAGCATCGCTGCCTGAGTTTTTGGCGGGGCACGGTTGATTTCGTCAGCGAGGACGATGTTGGCGAAGACGGGACCGCGGACGAATTCGAACTCGCGTTTGCCGCCGATGGCATCCTGCAGAATGTCGGTGCCGGTGATGTCCATCGGCATCAAGTCGGGCGTGAACTGAATCCGGCTGAACTTCAACGACATGGTCTCGGCGAGCTTGTTGACCAGCAACGTCTTCGCCAGTCCCGGCACGCCCATCAGCAATGCATGCCCGCGAGCAAACATGCAGAGGGCCAGCCGCTCGATCACGGCATGCTGCCCGATGATGACCTTGCCCAGCTCCTGACGAATACGGCCAAACACGTCGCGCAGGCGGTCGATGGCCGCGACATCATCGTCGGCCATTTCGGTCTGAGGAGCCATGGGATCCTGTCTCATGAAAAGGGAAAGGTCACCGCTGGATGAGAGTGAATCGCCGAACGCGCTGGGCGACTGCCGAGCTGAGCTACCGCGAAGTGCAATTCCGTCTCAAATGGTGTTTTGCTCACCAGCCAAAATCGTAACAGAAACGTCAATCGAAAGTAATCCTCCCGATCAGATTACTCGCACCAACGACACTGGTCACTTGTCATCCGCAAATGTCGCACCAATGCTGCGCATTTCCGAGACTGAATGTGATTAAGATGGGAGGGCGAGGCTCCCGCCGAGCCTAACACGACCGCAGGTCGGCGTCCGCCGGAGGCCCCGTTTGATGCCTCCGGCGGACGCCGAGCTAAAGCTCGTACTAGGCTCGGCAGGAGCCTCGCCCTCCCAAAAACTGGCGATCCAAACTGGCTCTTAGCCATCAATCGAACTTCCCGTTTATCGTTGACACACAACGACGGTCAGCATAAGAGAACAATCGCGGCACCGTGCTGGGCCGTTGTGATTCTCTGTACTCCGTGGTGAAAAAGGTCTTTCCGGTTATGGGTCTGTCGTTGCGCGAATATGCGACGTGGCTGAAGGAGCGCAAACTGCTGTGGCCGGCGGCTCCGAAAACGGAGCCCGCGAAGGCGACCCCTTTCATCGCCCCGCTGACGGGCATCAAGGCCGTCACCTGGAATGTTTACGGGACCTTGTTGACGATTTCGGATGGACAGTTGCTGCTGCAGCATCCGCAGAAAATCCGCATGCAGGTGGCGATGGAAAAGACCATCCACGAATTCAACATGTGGGCCAGCATGACTCGCCGGCCCGGCCAGCCGTGGGAGTATTTTCTGCCGAAGTACGACTCGGCGGTTGAGGAAGCCAAACTGGCGGGTGGCTGTAAGAAGGGGGATTTTCCGGAGGTCAATTCGGCCCTTGTCTGGCGGAAACTCCTCGATATGCTGTCGCAGAAGGAATACTCGTACGACGAGTCCCGGTATGGGGATTGGGACGAGCTCGCCGAGAAGGTGGCGTTCTTCTTTCAACTGTGCCTGCAGGGTATCCAAGCCGCACCGTCAGCCCTGCGCGTGCTCACCGATGTGGCCCAGGCCGGGTTGAAGCAGGGTCTGCTCGCTGAGTCGCAACCGTATACGCTGGCACAACTGTTGCAGGGGCTGGAAGAGCAAGGTAGACTGCCCCCCCTGGCGGATGTTTTCGCCCCGGGAGGCCTGATACTGACCCACGAATTGGGGGTCCGCAAGCCGTCGGTTTCGCTGTTTCAGCGCTGCCGGGAACAGTTTGCCGAGTTGAATGTCGAACCGGAAGAGGTGTTGTACGTCAGTTCCCGATTGGCGGATGACTTGGCGGTCGCGAAACAGCAGGGATTCCGCACGGCTTTGTTTGCAGGCGACAAATTGAGCCTGAAGGCCAGTGCCGCCGAATGCAAGGACCCGGCCCTCAAGCCCGACCGGTTGCTGACCAAGCTGGATCAGATTCGTGATCTGTTGGGAATCTGACAGGCATCCGTGGGACGGGTCTCCAGGCCCGTCCGTCCCCCTCTGGAATTCCAAGTTTTCGCTGTGAAAACATCCTGGACTGACGGGCCTGGAGACCCGTCCCACAGTTTTTCCGTGTTTTATGACGATTTCTTCGCCCGTTCATTTGCGAAATGTCCCGTAGTTTGTAATTTTGACTACAAATCACAGTCCTTATTACAGCTTACAGCCAAGTCAGCACCACCCATTGATCTGAGCGGTGACGGTCGGGCCACCGATCACACACCGTTTTGTCTGCTTCGAGAAGATCGCTATGCCGCCTCCGATGATGGTCGATTTGTCGACCCTGAACTTCGACCAGCCCCTGCACAACATCGACGAGATTCGCCAGGTGAATCCCCAGCGGGGAGACATGGAACACCTGACGGCCATCGTGCATATCGATCCGCCGACGCATCTGGTGGTGGGCTACAAGGATATCACCGACAAGGAGTTCTGGTGCGCTGGTCATATGCCCGGGTTTCCGCTGATGCCTGGCGTCATCATGTGCGAAGCCATCGCGCAACTGGCCGGATTTTATGCTCGTAAGCACAAGCTGCTGGCGGGCGCGTTCGTCGGATTCGGCGGGATGAACGAAGTCCGCTTTCGCGCTCCGGTCTTTCCCAACTGCCGATTGGTGCTGATAGCTCGTGTGACGGCGTTGAAGCCCAATCGCCGGGCGGAGTTTGATTTCCAGGGATTGGTGGACGGCAAGATGGTCATCAGCGGCAATATGATCGGCGTGCCGATTGACGCTGTGTTCACGAATGCCGACGAACGAGCCTGACGAACTCCATTTTGCCCCCCTTGAATTTGTCCCTTGAACGACGAAGCCCGCATGCCCCTGCCCATTCCTGATCTGAGACCCTTCTTCCAAACCTACGAGGATCTGGGAGACGGCCCCCTGAACTGGCCTGAATTCTTCGGCAACACGCGGCCGGTGGAAGTCGAAATCGGCACGGGCCGCGGGATGTTCCTGGTCAACGCCGGCGAGACTCATCCCGAAACCAACTTCGTCGGGATGGAGATCGAATACACCGAAGGTCGTCACGCAGCCAAACGCCTGCAGCGACGCGGCCTACCCAACGTGCGGATTCTCGGGGGGGACGCTCGGATTGGCATCCCCAGATACATCACCTCGACCAGCGTGGCGGCGGTCCATGTGTACTTCCCCGATCCGTGGTGGAAGCGCCGGCATCATGCCCGCCGCATCTTCAACGACTGGTTCGTCGCGGAAGCGTCTCGTATTCTGATCTCGGGGGGCATTCTGCACGCCTGGACCGACGTCGAAGAATATTTTCAGGTGATGGTCGCCACGGTCGCGGCGAACCCCGACTTCCTGCCGCTGCCGCCCCCGGAAGAGCGTCCGGCTGAGCACGATATGGACTATCACACCAGCTTCGAACGCAAGAAACGCAAAGCCGGGCTGCCGATCTATCGCGCCCGCTGGGAGCGGAAGGCGCGATAAAGCACGGACTGGGAGGGCGAGGCTCCCGCCGAGCCTAAAGCGAGCTTTAGCTCGGCGTCCGCCGGAGGCATTCTAACAAACCGGCCTCCGGCGGACGCCGACCTGCGGTCGTCTTAGGCTCGGCGGGAGCCTCGCCCTCCCAGGTTGCCTGAATCTCCACGGCGGATTGATCTGGCCCCAATTTGGGTCGACGGATAAACTCCCGCACACATCTTCGTAGATTTCATCCCCGTCGCACGATTTTCCTACTGCTATTCCTATCAATCACGTTGCCATCCGCATCCTCGCGGAAGGGCTCAGCCTCACTCATTGATGAGTCATCTCGTGGAAAAACACCCCTTCCCAGCTCTGATTCACGATCATCATGCCTCTGCCAAGGGTCGATCGCCACGCGGCTGGATCGCGTGGTGTGGTGCATTTCTGGTGCTCTGGAGTCTGTGCGCGACCTTCGCGAGGTCTGAAGGCGATCTCCCCGCGGGGGAACCCGGCGTGCTCCTGCTGGAAGGCAACCGAATCGTCCAGGGACGCATCACGCCGCAGGGGCAAACGTACTCCGTCCAACAACCCGCGGGGACTCTGATCGTCTCCAAGGAACAGGTCCGGTTTGTGGGTGTTGATCTGCAGTCCGTGTATGTGCATTTACAAGATGGTTTGGCCAACCCCGCCAGTGCCGACGATCATGTCGAGCTGGCTCGCTGGTGTGTCGGCTATCGCCTGTTGTCAGAAGCCCGATTCGAATTTGAGGCGGCCCTGGAAATCGACCCCAGTCGCGACGATATCCGCCGCAATCTGACGAAACTGGACTCGTTTCTGAAACGTCCAATCTCGACGGAATCAAAGCCCGTAAAGTCCCTGACACCAGCCGAACGCATGGCCAAGCAGGCCGTCGGAGGCATGGAAGTGGAATCACTGGGCGGCCTGCCGCGTGAAGCGGGCCAGGTTTTCACTCGCCGAGTCCAGCCGATCATCATGCGCAACTGCACGGCCTCAGCCTGTCATGGACCGAAGTCCGATCAGACCTTCAAACTCAATCTCGTTTACCAGACAGGTACTCAGCAGCAGGCGACGACATCCAAAAATCTGCTGGCCTTAATGCCCTATATTGATCGCGAGAGCCCCAAATCGAGCAAGCTCTGGAAGCTGCTGAAGACCAATCATGGTGCGATCGGCAACTCGATTTTTGTGGGACAGAAGGGCGAAGAACAGCTCGAATCATTCCGCAACTGGTTGCTCTCACTCGAAGAAGAATCGGACGAGGAACCTCGGACCGCGAAGAAACATGCGCCCGCGAAGATCCAGCAGGCGGCTCATACGGCAGACTCGAAGCAGCGGTATCAAAAGGGAGTCCGCCCGCCGAGCACCGGCGTCGTCCAGGCCAACGCCGAAGAGGACGCGCCGCCGATTCCCGAAGCCCGGGTCGCCTGGCCCAGGAAAGAGGGTGAAACAGCCCCTAGGACGCAGCCCGCAACCTCACCGCGAACCGAGAAGAAAACGACCTCGGCAAAAACCAGCCGACTGCCAGAAACGGAACCCATCATCTCGGACGAGCCGCCAGCGGTACCGGACGATGTGGTCGAAGATCCATTTGATCCCAACGAGTTTAACAGTCGGCAACGGGTGAAGAAGACGCTCGGTTCGTAGTGATTTTGTATTTATTAGCACATTGGCGGAATGGCGTAAGATCTGCGATTAACACATATCCCGGAGGGATTAAAGAGAGTAGCCGGTGGTTGAGCGCAGCGACACCACCGGGTTATAGAGTTTCCTATTTTCGACCCTGGAGGGGTCGCAGAGCAACGTTTCTGCGACCCCTCCAGGGTCGGAGTTTCATCGCTAACTTATTCCGGTGGTGTCGCTCCGCTCAACCACCGGCTACCCTCTGCGACCCCTCCAGGGTCAAAAAAATGAAGTCTCGATTCCAATATTATGGAGAGAGTTCATCTGCCACGACATACGGCTTAATAGTCACTGCATTGGTCCAGTCGGAGAACAGTCATGCTTCAATCACGTCTGTCACTGGGTGTTATCACCTTTACGCTGCTGCTCACCGCCGCCGTGACCGAGCAAATTGCATTGGACTCGAATTGCTTCGCGAGAAAGGTGCCATCGACACAGGTCGCGCGAAAGTTGAACTCGCTGAAGCAGATCTCGTCAGACCGACAGGGGCCCGTCTTTCGAGTGAAGCACTGTGCGGAGTGGTTCATGCCCTCGGAAATCGGCGCTCAACCGGCAGATCGAATTGCGAATTCCAAGACATTCGGCATCACAGTCACGGAACCAATCAATTCGTCGCCGTTCAATGCAATTCGGGAACCCGCGTTTTTCCACCAGGACACAAAGTCTCGCTCCAGTTCACATCACAATTTGCTGGCCTTAAGTCGTGAAAGCCCCAAGCAGGAGGCGGTAGGAGTTCCGTTCATCTACGTCCAATTTCTAAGATAGATTGACGCCGCTCACAGCTTCGCGAACGCGCCGTTTGTCGATCAAGTTAATGATCAAACCGACGCCCACAGGACATGATTCCCATGGTCCACTTCATTGTGGCGGAGTAGCTTCCTTCAAATACGCCACGCCATCGGTCGACCGTCAAGAAAGGACTCTGATGCTCGTTCATTCACGCTTTGCAATCGGCGCGCTCGTCTGTTCTTTGATGATCCTGTGCATTACCGTGCGTGGTGAGACTTCTACCGCCCAAATCCATTATGCGGTGGCCTCTGTGGGAAGCATTACGCTGATTACGGACATACAACTTGCCCAACTGAGTCAGACCGGTTTCCGCTTGCGAGGGATTGCAGACTGGTTGATTTCAAGTGTCAGCAGCAACCTGGCAGAGGATCGCAAGATCTCAATTCTTGGGAATCATGGCAATTTCGACTTATCGCAGGCCCCTCGCGCCCCGGACTTCTGCTTTTGGAATGCTCAGTCGTTCCCCGCTTCCAAACAGACGATGATCCGTCTCTATGGAAATCCGCGGATTGGCAGCCGCCCCTTCGGGTCAGGTTTTCATTTTCAGTCAGGCTGGCAGCTGGCCACACAAGAGGACATGGAAGAGGATCTTTCTCGAGCCCGCGGAAAGGCAGATGTCTTATCCATCCCGTGGGGACCATGGATCCTGCAATAGCTTTGTAGCCCGACTCTCTGAGTCGGGAGTGTGAAGACGAAGGATACCCGACTCGGAGAGTCAGGCTACAGGCTCGACTAACGCCTCGCACCCACCCGACTCAGAGAGTCGGGCTACGAAAAAAGCCATAGCGAGCAACTTGCCCGCTATGGCTTTTTTTATTCAACCACAGACTGTTCACATTACTTAATGAACAGCATTTCTTGATAGGTCGGCAACGGCCACAGGTCGTCGGCGACGATGCTTTCCAGGTCGTCGGCGTACTTGCGTACTTCCATCATTGCCGGCAACACATCGTTGCAGAAATGCTTGGCTTCGTTCAGCAGGCCTTCGACATGGCCCTCGCCGGTCTTCTCCAAAGCGGTGATGCTCTTGGAGAGACCATTGATCAATTCGGTGACCTTGGTCAGCGTTTCGACGCACGGTGTCAGACCAGCCGCCTTCAAGTTGGCGGCCGCGGCGGCCAACTCGCTTTGGTAACGGACTGACGCGGGGTAGATCATCGTCTTGGCGATCTCGACGACCAGCTTGCTCTCGCTCCGGACCGTCTTGCAGTATTGCTCGAGGTAGATGTCGGTGCGGCTGTCCAATTCGCGCTTGGTCAAGACTTGATACTTCTCGAACAGAGCGGCGACTTCAGGGTTACTGAGAGCCGGCAAGGCATCGACAGTGGTCTTGAAGTTCGGCAGGCCACGCTTCTCGGCTTCCTTGTGCCAGGCTTCGGAATATCCATCGCCATTGAAGATGATCGCCGAGTGATTGGTGGCCACTTCCTGCAGAATCGCCTGGACGGCCCCGTTCAGCTTGCTGGCGTCGCCGTTGGTGGCGGCTTCCAGCTTCGTGGCGATGTAATCGAGTGATTCGGCGACGATGGTGTTCAAGACCACCAACGGACCCGAGATCGATTGATTCGACGCCACAGCGCGGAACTCGAACTTGTTGCCGGTGAAGGCGAACGGGCTGGTCCGGTTACGGTCGCCAGCGTCCTTGGGCAGCGGTGGCAATGTGTCGACACCCACCGTCAATGTACCGGCTTGCTTGGAGCTTGTGGCCGGGCCCTTCTTTAGTTGCTCGAAGACGTCCGCCAGTTGCGAGCCGAGGAAGATCGAGATAATGGCCGGGGGAGCTTCGTTCGCACCCAGGCGATGATCGTTGCTGGCCGAAGCGACGGCTGCACGCAGCACCGGAGCATACTTGTGCACGGCCCGAATCACGGCGGCACAGAAGACCAGGAACTGAGCGTTGTCGTGCGGGTTGGCACCGGGTTCCAACAGATTGCCCTGGGCGCTATTACCCAACGACCAGTTCAAGTGCTTGCCTGAGCCATTGACGCCAGCGAAGGGCTTCTCGTGCAGCAGGCATTCCAGACCGTACTTCGAAGCGACTCGCTTGAGCATCAACATCAGAATCTGCTGGTGGTCAGCAGCGACGTTGGCGTTTTCGTAGATCGGGGCGATTTCGTACTGCGAAGGAGCCACTTCGTTGTGACGTGTCTTAACCGGCACACCCAACTTGTAGAGTTCGCGTTCGGTTTCGAGCATACAGGCCAGCACGCGTTCGGGGATGGCACCGAAGTACTGGTCTTCGAATTCCTGGCCCTTGGGGGGCTTGGCACCGAACAGGGTTCGGCCGGCGTTCAGCAGGTCGGGACGAGCGAAGAAGAAGTTCCGGTCGATCAGGAAGTATTCCTGCTCGGGGCCGGCGGTGGCGCTCACCATGACGCCGTCTTTGTGTCCGAACAACTTCAGGATACGAGACGCTTGAGTGTTCAACGCCTTCATCGACCGCAGCACGGGGGTCTTCTTATCGAGAGCTTCACCGGTCCACGACACGAACGCGGTGGGGATGCACAGCGTCGTGCCGTTCGGGTTCTCGAGGATGTACGCCGGGCTGGTCACATCCCAAGCCGTGTAACCACGGGCTTCGAACGTGTTGCGGATGCCGCCTGACGGGAAGCTCGACGCATCGGGTTCACCCTGGATCAGGGCCTTGCCGGTGAATTCGGGCATCGCTCCGCCGACACCATCGGGCTCGAGGAAGCTGTCATGCTTTTCGGCGGTGATACCGGTCAACGGATGGAAGATGTGAGCGTAGTGGGTCGCACCCTTTTCGACGGCCCACGCCTTCATCGCTGCCGCGACCACGTCAGCGGCCAGCGGGTCGAGCATTTCGCCGCGATCGATCGTGCGCTTCAACGACTTGAAGATGTTCTTCGGGAGACGATCCTGCATCACCTTCAGGCTGAAGACGTTCGACCCGTACAACTCGTTGGCGGGAGTTTCGGCGAAGTTCAATGGTGCCGAGATGGGCTTGTAATTTGTGACTGCCTGAATTGCTTCCTGACGCGCCTTACTGCCACTCATTGGTGCTGTCCATTCATAAAAAGATTCGAGGAAGGCCCAAAGTGCGCACAATGGTGCCTAATTTGGAAGAAAGCAATCCTTGCGCCGAAGTGACCAATCAAATCCGGTTGATCAGTCGCAACATATTACTCCTCATGGCCTTAACGCCGTGAGGTTGGGTTTTGCCGAATAATCGCGATTTGACCAAAACGCCTGCACGTTAAGCAACAACGCTTAAATTTCAGGCACGCCTTAATGTCTGGAATCGGCGCAAAATTCGCTGTGATATCAAGAATGCCAATCTTGCTCCCGCGTTGACGACACTCTGACCACGGTGAGAGCCGGCGATCCGGAGCAAAATTCTGACGACCGCCGTGACGGTGTCTTGTGAAGACGTCGTCTGGCGGAACATGAATATGGGAATCCGGACGGCGACCAATCCAGCTGGAAGTTGATCGCGCGAGTTCCTGATTGTGGACTGGTATCGAGCGCAGCGCGGACTCGATGTCTGCTCACAATGGAGAGATTTCGTCGAATTGTCAACGGATCGGCACCGGTTGTTCCTTCGACGGGGCGTGATTGGTGGACGAGTCAAAATGCAGAAGCTTGGTGGAGTCACTCTGCTGATCCTTCATCGGCGAGTGACAAAAAATTCAGCCACGGCGCCCACGCGACACTTTACTTGGTGCGTATGATAAAGATGACTACGACCGCGGTCGTAGATCATGGATCAATACCAGACAAAAAGCTTTCAGGTGAGGATATCAGGAGAACAAACATGAATTCAGTGCGACGACAAACTCCGTGGGTGCTCGCCACGGTCAGTCTGGCGAGCTTAATGGCAGGAGCCACCTTTTTTAATCACAGTCCATTGGTCGGTCGTCAGCCAGTCCTGGCGGCGCCGCCCGTGGTGAAATCGAGCCACGCTCGGGAACTGTCCGCCAATTTCCGCGAAGTGGCCAATGCCGTCCTGCCGGCGATTGTCTCTATCGAAACGCGCGGCAAAATCGCCAAGGCCCCCGAGGAAGTCGGCGGGGAAGCGGCACCTTTGGATGATCAATCACCACTCGGTGAGTTGTTCAAAGACAATCCGCAGTTTCGCGAGTTCTTCAAGCGGCGAGGCAATGGCGGAAACGGAATGCGGGCTCCTCGTTCGCATGGGATGGGATCCGGATTCATCGTTGATGCTGCGGGCGTGATCGTCACGAACAATCACGTTGTCGCCGATGCCGATCAGGTCCTGGTGCGGATGGAAGACGGCACCGAATACCAGGCCACAGAATGGAAAACCGATCCACGATCTGACGTGGCGATCGTCAGGATCAAGCCTCATGGTGCGCTCCCGACTGTCAAGTTGGGCGATAGCGATGCGTGCGAAATCGGCGACTGGGTGTTAGCAGTCGGCAGTCCGTTCGGTCTGCAATCGACGGTCACTGCGGGCATCATCAGTGCCAAGGGACGCGCTCAGGGAATCCTCGAGCGAGAAGATTTTCTACAGACCGACGCGGCCATCAATCCAGGGAACAGCGGTGGTCCGCTGGTGAATCTGGATGGTGAAGTTGTCGGCATCAACACTGCCATTTCCAGCCGGAGTGGCGGATACGACGGTGTCGGTTTCGCGATTCCCATCAATATGGCACGCTGGGTCAGCCGGCAGTTGATGGACCATGGTCTCGTGAAACGCGGATACCTGGGTGTCGCCATTCAGCCAGTCAACAATCAGTTGGCGAAGCAATTTGGAATCAAGATTGGCCAGGGAGCCATCGTCGGCCAGGTTGTCCCGGATTCACCGGCAGCGAAGGCCAAACTTGAAACTGGCGACGTAATCCTGACCTTGAACAACAAGCCGGTTGTGAATCCTCGCAATCTGCAGGGGATCGTCGAACAACTCGAACTCGGTAAAGGCTATCCACTGGAAGTCCTGCGTGATGGGAAGAAGCAAACATTGACGGTATCGGTTGCCGAGATGCCGAAGAGCTTCACCGCCGCCGGGATCGATGACCACGAGAAGGTTCCTGGCAAGGAATCTGAAGTTCACAAGCCAAGCCAGTTCAAGGATCTGGGGGTGGAAATCCAGGACGTGGATCCTCAACTCACAGAACAATTGGGCTACAAGGGTGCCGTGAAGGGTGTCCTGATTGCTGATGTCGCTGCGGACAGCCCAGCCGATGCGGCAGGTCTGAAGACCGGTATGGTGATCGAGAAGGTCGGCACGAAACACGTAACGAACGTCGCCGAATTCACCGCCGCAATGAAGGATCTTTCAGTTGAGAAGGGGATTCTGCTCCTCGTCCGAACGCCGGCGGGATCACGCTTCGTCGTGGTGAGCAAGGAAGTGTAATTTGAGTTGGTAACTCAATGTCGATCTCAGAGCCCGGTTGTGAACTCACAGCCGGGCTCTTTTTGATTCGCCCCCTGATTGTGGTAAGGAAGAGGATTTCTGGAACACTAATCTACGCTAATCAACACTAATAAAAACAAAAACAAGATGAGTCGACAACCAATCGAGACCTGATTTTTGAATTTCTGAATCTGTATTAATTAGCGAAGATTAGTGTTCCAAATCCTTCATTTTTCCATCCTGAGGTGATCGTTGCAAATTCCGGTTTCCGATTTGCACTCATTCGACTTCCGCACTGACGTAGCTTGTCATTGCGGGCCGAACTTTCTTGCGCGCGCTTTGGCCAGACGCATAATATGCTCAATTACCATGAAGTGCTCAAGCTCAGAGGATTCTTCTGGAGTCAGACACTCTGTTTTTTTCTTCCGAATCAAGTCGACAACATAGTCTTTCGCACGCTGTGATGGCTGAAATTTCGACACTGCATCGGAGGTCGCTCCAGCAGCGATGAAGTCAACAATTTCGTCATAGACTCTGATCATGATAGTTTTAGCGTATCCACATTTTTCGGCTGAGCCAATGACCTTGTCACCCATTTTTTCCGAATGTATCGCGAGGCAAGTATGCGGAGCGAAAGTTACCCGCCGTAGGCTCCATAACGCCTCAAGCCCCACGCATACACCGCACGGTTCAACAACCACAGGGCCAACACCCAACCGGTCGCTGCCGTCAGGTGCCAAGCCAGTTCGGGGGTTGAGAATTTCCCCAGGATGATCGCCGCGGGGAAATAGGCGAGGTATTGAAACGGCAGGTAGCTCACAATCTGGCCCAGGATGCCCGGTAGCCAGTCCAGGGGCAGCATGTGCCCCGACAGGAAATAGGTGAGCATCATAAAGATGAAGCTGATCGAACCGATCTCCAGCAGCCAGAAGGCGCACAGGCCAATCAAACTGTCCAGCAAAAATCCGATCAGAAAGGCCTGCATTAACGAGACGATCAAGGCGACCCATTCAACCCCGGTTGGCAGGTGCGTGAAGAACGAACCGCACAGCCAGAAGAGCAGCGCAAACGGTCCCATCGCGACCATGTAATAGACCAGCTTGTGGGCCACTCGCGACCAGAAGTAGAACGTCTGCAGATCGACCGGTTGCGTGAGATACCGTTTTAGCGAACCGTCGCGGATCTCTTTGGAGATATCTCGCGCCAGGCCCGGCATGCTGGAAAAGGCCCGGCCGACCATCGTTAAGAGGTAGTAGGCCACCATCTCCTGGTAGGAATAACCGTTGAGCCGGCGTGTACCATCGGTCGTGCCGATATCAAAAATGGCTCCCCACAGGCAGATCTGCGTGATGATCGGCAGGAACCGGATAAAGGTCGCGAAGGCAAAGTCCCCGCGATAGATCAGCCGCTCTTCCAGAGACGTTCGCAGCAGAAACCAGTGAACTCGAAACATGCCTGTAGCCTGACTCTCTGAGTCGGGTCCTTCTGCTAGTGTGAGGGTAAGAGGGTATGAGAGTGAGAGAGATGAGGCAGAACTGCCACGTCCAGCCGGATTGTTGTCTCCTCATACTCTCCCTCCCTCACACTCTCGCACTCGCAATTCTTTTGTTGGACCGCAGCAATTACTAGTTGGTTATATCCGCCAGCTTGGAATCCAATGCGCCCGACTCTGGAGAGTCAGGCTACAACGCGTGGCTACGACGCTGGACTCTTGAGTTTTAGCTCCTGCTCAGCCAGTTTCATATCGGCATCGGTCATCAATCGGGCCAACTCGCGGAAGGTGATCTTGGGCTTCCAGCCTAGTTCCCGCTCGGCCTTCGAATAATCGCCAATCAGCAAGTCGACCTCGGCCGGGCGGTAATACGCCGGGTCAATGGCCACATGGTCCTGCCACTTCAAACCGAGATGGCCAAACACCTCGTCGAGGAATTCGCGGACGGAATGTGTCTCATTCGTCGCGATCACAAAATCATCGGGCTTTTCCTGCTGGAGCATCAGCCACATCGCTTCAACGTAATCTCCGGCGTAACCCCAGTCGCGTCGGGCATCGATGTTGCCCAGGTAGAGCTTATCGACCAGGCCCAGCTTGATGCGGGTGGCAGTACGTGTGATCTTGCGAGTCACGAACGTCTCGCCGCGACGGGGTGATTCGTGATTGAACAGGATGCCGCAACAGGCAAACAAGTCATACGCTTCGCGGTAGTTAATCGTCTGCCAGTGGGCGTACAACTTCGCGCACGAGTACGGGCTGCGGGGATAAAACGGTGTCGTCTCGGTCTGGGGAGTTTCTTGTACCTGCCCAAACATTTCGCTCGACGACGCCTGATAGAACTTGATCTTACGGCCGATCCGTTGCTGTGCATCCCGCACCGCTTCCAGCAGCCGCAAAGCTCCCACCGCCACGACATCTGCTGTGTAGAGGGGCATGTCGAACGAGACTTTGACGTGACTCTGCGCCGCCAGATTGTAGAGCTCATCCGGCTGAATTCGTTCGATCAACTCACCCAGCCGCGTGGCATCGGTCAGGTCGCCGTAGTGCAGCTCCATCCGCTTTCCAGAGACATGAGGATCCTGGTACAGGTGATCGATGCGCCCTGTATTGAAACTGCTGGCCCGGCGCACGATCCCGTGGACGTGATAGCCCTTCTGCAGCAGAAATTCGGTCAGATAGGAACCATCCTGCCCGGTAATGCCGGTAACCAGCGCAACAGGATGACCTTCGGGAGTGGGCATGTGTGTGATTCTTTCCGATTACCGAGCCTTGTCACCGTCGAAGTCTCCAGACTTCGCTGATCATTCTAAGTGAAGTTGCTTGACAAGATAAGTAGGTGAGCGGGGCGGCATGAGCCAAAGGGCATTCGCTTTAGCCATTAGACAAATCAGCCGCTGGGCGTTAGCCCCCGGTTCGAACAACAATCGACTCGAATTTCCAGCAGAGATTTCCCAGCAGAACCTGACGCTAACGCGTGCCGGCTGATTCGGTCACTCTCTTGGCGGGTCATTTTTCAACGGCCCAACGGACCCCTTCGATCACATGCTGCCGGCCGAAATCGGTGTCCAGCGACCGCAGATCATGTCCCAGTTCGGTATAGAAGAAGCGTCCGCCGCCGTGGACTCGCAACCAGGCGATGGGATGATCTTTGCCCATCGCCTTGCCGCCACGCGTCTTGAAATACTCGCGGACGGGATCGTAGGTCGACTCATCGACCCGCAACAAAACCTTTAACCCGGGGAGACCCGTGACGGTCTTGTCGTGGTTGGTCCAGTCAGCTTTGTAGGAGAACTTCGGGCCGTGGCCCTTCACCGCAGGATGCTCCTGATTCTCTGGATCAACGACGATTCTGGCCTCTTGAAAGGTCGAATCACTGTCAAAGTCGCAACCAGCCAGATCGTAGAACCACTGCCACTTCGTCTGATGAACCAGCGTCGCATGCAGCGTGACGAGACCGCCCCCTTGCTTGTACCAGTCTTCGATCGCCTTCCGCTGAGGATCGTTCAACAACGTCGACAATTCATTGGCGTTGTTCAACAGCAAGACCTGGTATTGGGCCAGTCGCTCGGGCGTAATATCGGCCGGGGTCTCGGTGACGTCGACTTCGAATCCCGCGGGCGTGAGCACTCGTACCAGCCAGCTATTGGTCCGGGGAATGTCGGGATGCCGGTACCAGCCGGTGCCGGAAAAGACGAGCACCCGTTTCGCCGGAGCAGCGGCCGGCGCCGGGGCTGCCTGCTCTTCCACAGCCGCGCTCTTTTCGGCGAAGGTCGCCAGAGCAACGACGATCACGGTCAGGCAAGGCAATATCAGCAGCGAGTTCCGTCGATGCGGCATGGTGGTCTCCCGATTGAGCGTAAATCAAGTGCCGTACTGGCCTGCAGATTATGGTCTTTCTCCCTGCCGAGTGGTACCCTACCCGTAGGATAGGCATCCTGCCTGTCACTCTAGCGACGTAACTAGTCGTTTGCGCGGGATAAAATGGTGTGGGGGGTGCCAGAGTGTGAGGGTCTGAGGGACGAAACGTGTCCAATTAGATTCGAACTGAAATCTTACTCCGTAACTCTCACACCCTCACACTCTCAGACGCTTTCGATTGCCAAAACTTCAATCTAGACCACTTGAATGACAGGCAGGATGCCTATCCTACGGAAGAATTGCCGATGCCCAGTACGCAGCCACAGTTCCCGCTGACTCCCGAATTGATGTCGATTCCGCTGGAGGAAATCGAACAAGCCTACGAGGGGCAGACTCCGCCGGAAGCCATCCGGATGTACCTCGCAATTTGTCGCGGCCGGCCGATGGCCTCGGGCGATGACTGGTATGGGCCGGGACAATCGCGGTACTCGTGGAGCTGGCTGGCAGAACGACACGGAGTCGCGATCGACGCTGGGATATCCAGCGAAAAATTCCTGGGTGAGCCCGCCTGGTTTCAGCGTCTGGACCGCAATCGGGATGGGCAGATTACGGCCGATGATCTCGACTGGTCGAGCAACAGTTCGTGGGTGCAGTCGGCCTATACCGCGAACCGTTTCTTCCGCCGCATGGACCCCAATGGCGACGGCCGAATCTCCCGCGCGGACTGGCTCGCGTATTTTGATTCCGTGGCGCAGGGGCAGGACGAAATCAATTCGGAGCAATTGCGAGAAGCCTGGCTCTCTGGTTTGTCGTCTGGATATTTACCAGGGGACGCTCCGACCAAGGAAAGGCTGCTGGACGGTTTCTTCTCGCGCGATATCGGTTCGATGGAAGAGGGCCCGGACCTCAACGCACTGGCCCCGGATTTTGCACTGCAGACCACGGGCGGTGAGCAAACAGTGCGGTTATCGGCCGAGGTGGGAGCCCAGCCGATCGCCCTGGTGTTCGGCAACTTCACCTGCGGACCATTTCGCTCGATGTACCCCGGAGCGGATGACATCGCCAAGCGATTCCACAAGTACGCGAAATTCTTCGGCATCTACGTGCGTGAAGCCCATCCGACCGATGCCTGGCAGATGCGTTCGAACGATATCGTCGGAGTCGTCGCGTCTCAGCCCAAGACATACGCTGAACGCCAGTCCGTCGCCGGCCAGTGCCACCGCCTGCTGGCCCCGTCCATGCCCTGGCTGGTGGACGACATCCACGACTCGACCGGCAACGCCTATAGCGGTATGCCGACTCGTTGCTATGTGATCGATACCACAGGCCGAGTCGCCTACAAGGGAGGCCGCGGACCGTTTGGATTCAAAACGGGCGAGATGGAGCAGGCGTTGCTGATGACGTTGCTCGATCAGAAGCTGGGTGAGAGTGTTTGTAAATGAGTTCGGTGGAGGCTCCCGGGCCCCGTGGCGGACGCTGCTAGCGTCCGTGTTCCGTGTTTTTCCAAACAAATCAGCTACGGAGTCGCCCGGAAGGGGCGACCGGCGATTGCCTGCCAATGTGTCGGCGGCCCATCCGGGCAACTCTGTGAAGGATTTTTGCTTGGAAAGCCTGAGAGACGGACGCTAGCAGCGTCCGCCACGGGCGCAAACGAAAAAACAGCAGACCGGCCACCAAGGCAACCGGACTGCTGTCAGAGATCAAACCGCGGATTGTCGTACTGCGGAACGACTAGTTGTTGACGCTGGTCACTTCACCATTGCCGCGGGTCACCGCACCGAGGAAGGTGCCGAGATCCACGTTTTCGCTGATGAAACGGACCGAACCGTCACCCAGCAGGAAGTGAGCTCCACCGGTGTGGAAGGCGTAGGGCTGGCTGGTGCCCTCGACACCATAAGCACCGGAACCGTAGGTTTCTGCGCCGACGTCATAACCATTGGTGACGTTGATCGGCATGGTGCTACCGAGAGCCGTACCAGCGGCATTCGAACCGGAAACCAGGATGTCACTCGCCGGGCGGCACCAGCCGCCACCGTTGACGCGATTCGTGGGGAAGGTACCCGATTGCTTCGACTTGATCCACTTGCCGGGACGGCCAGCCGATTCATGGAACGCAATCGTGTTCGACAAACCGTCGGTGCAGTCAGCCAATCGAGCATTGACGTTCTGGGGCAGCAAACCCGCAAAATACTGGCTGGTGGTGACCAGCGGATCGGTAAACAAGCTGGCGCCGGACGGGAAGACGGTCGGGGCCACAGCCTGCATCGCCTTGTCGACACCCTTGCTCGGAGCATAGCTGGTGGAAGCCACGATTCCGGTCGTTCCCAAGTTCGGATCACAATCGAGCTGTCCGGCGGTCACGTCCGAAGGGCATTCGAGGAAGGGAATTCGCTTGCTGGTGTAAGGCAGATTGGCAGCGGCCGACCAGTTCACCGTCTGGTTGTAGTTGTTGTAAATGTTGGATTGTTCGAGGTAGGGCAGCAACCGGGTGATGCATCCCAGGCGGACCGAAGAGGTCGCCACGGGACGAGCACTGGTCGGCAGATAAGTATAGGTGTCGTGGAAGCTGTGCAGGGCCAGGCCGAGCTGCTTCATATTGTTTTTGCACTGCGACCGGCGAGCTGCTTCGCGAGCTTGCTGTACGGCGGGCAACAACAGGGCGATCAACACGGCGATAATCGCGATGACGACCAGCAATTCAATCAGGGTAAAACCGCCGCGGCCTTCTGAGCTGCGAGACGATCCGGACTTGGAAACGGGTAACAACTGACGCATGAGAGCACTCCTGGTTTAGGAACACAAAGGAAATAAGGTTTGAAGTCAACTGCAGATGTCAGAGCCAGCGATTTGGTCAGTGCCGGCGGAAACATCACGATCGCAATCCACACGGGAAGCACGATCCACTTGTTATTCGAACACGGCAACGCAGCCGTGATGGGTCGATTCACACAGGCCCCGAAATCAACGGGCCTGCGAGGGAAGCGAATTGGCCAACGGCCAACCTCGCCACATGGGAACTCAAATCAGCCGGCGGCTGACGATGGGCACTGGATCAACGAGTCAGTGCCAGGGTCTCAAGTTGCGTATCATCCGAGTTGATATGGACCGTCAGCTTGGAAGTCGCCGTGCTCGCATAGCGGGGGGGCAGGCGGTTGGGGCCGGGTGAAGCTCCACCCGCGTGCTTGACCAGCGGAGTCCACGTCACGACCACATCGTAGTCGCCTTCGGGTGCTCCATCGGCAATGTCATAGGTGCCGACTTCAAAGTGGCCGCTGGCATCAGTCCGAGCCATCGGTCGCACGGTCGAAGGAATCGATTCGTCCTTGGGCGTAAAGACCAAGACCGCACCTTCAATCGGCTGGCCGTTGAAAGTCAACGAGCCGGTGGTCGTGAAAACATGTTCCCAACTCGGCTTGCCAGAGCCACATCCCGGGACGCCTGCCAGCAGGAGCGTCGCGACAGCGAGCACGGCAAAATTCTTCGTCGATCGGCTCGTAGCACGAGTCCAGATGCAAGCCCCAGATGATTCTGTCGGCCTGACCGGCGTGACAACCAGGGCCACGTTGTGCTCCTGATGGTCGGCGAGGTTCTTCATTTCCTGGCTTTCTATATTCAACTGTTTGAGAACAAGAATTCGTGATCGACTGGAGTCGTTGACAAGAATCTTGTAGCGGGCCGCGAGGCCCACGAGTCGGAAATCTGCGGTAGGTGCTGGCGAGGCGAAAGCGATCAGGTAGACAGCTTTCTCAGTGGCAAGTTCCGTTTATCACAGATCTATCACTCATTTAGTGATGATTTAATTATCGACACAAACGTGGCCGCTTGTCAAGTCAATATCACCAAGTAAGGAGTATTTTATTTTTCGTTGCTTTTCAGATTGAATAGACAACTCGCAACATATTATTTCACATAACGTTACGAACAGGACGGGATGTGCGAGGCAAGTGCTCAACTACTGTTCAATCACAATCGCTGACGAATTTCTGGCCCTTCCGTCCTGCAGTCCGTTGAACTCAAGGGACGGTTCATCGAAATGGTCAACCCGTTGTCAGGGTCAGCAAGGTCAGAGCCGCGCAGAGCAACAAGAGAACGGTGCCTGGTCGGGGCACGAGGATCTTCACGATGACTTCGGGACCGCTTTTGATGAGATCTTTTTTGACTGTCAGGATCGTTTCCGGTCCTTCTTCCGCTTCAAAATCAAGCATGACTGAATTCCTCATGGATAGAGTATTTGTGAGATAGCGGAAACTCCTACGAGAGTTTCCATACTTGGAATGCACAACCTGCACCGGGTATACGGTGAAAGACTTTTCTTAGGATTCCCTGAAGGAATCCAATCGTGGTCGTGATTCGAGTCGATGGGAGGGTGAGGCTCCTGCCGAACCGCAAGCGTCGTTCGGCCCTCGCCAGACTATGCGGTTCGGCAGGAGCCTCGCCCTCCCGTAACGTCGAAATATCCTTCGCGGTGTTGCCCGCACCGGCGATGCGAATCACGCGGTGCAAGACAAGAATGCAGGGAACTGCGGCTATCTAACCGCAGCGTTAATCGCTGCGGCGAGCAAGAGAACTTCAGACTGAGTCGCCTGAATCAGAACCACCGGTCGCTGGGTACGGCTAACAACAACATGCTGACTGCATGGCAGTCAACAGTTCACAGTTGCAACAACAACTTGGTGGTAGCGGAAACACGTCAGCACCTTGGGGCATGAAAGAGAATGCAAATCACACAGCAAACAGAAAGTGTGCAATCCATTCAAGTTACGGCCGTCGCACGGTGAGTGTCAACGTCCTGTTTATATATCACTACGTTAGTAATGAATATATTATCGTCCGCCCCAGCAGGAATGTCAAGTCAAATCCATAAATCATCAAAATTCTCGTAATGTCCTGACAGCCAATTCAAACTTGTGTCCTTTCCGCCCTTTGGATTTTCAACTGGTAAAGGACAGGCATACCAAACCGGGACTGCCGCAATTGCATTGACAAATACTGAACGATCAGGCAAACATATAGACGTCTTTTGATGTCATTTGCGTGTTTGGACCGATATTCTTGACGGGTGGCTCGCGCGTCAAAGGAATTCAGGTATGCTGAACGTTTCCAATTCCAATCGCCGTGACTTCTTGAAGATCGGCGCTCTCGGGATGGGCGGCCTGACTTTGGCCGACATACTGCGCGTGCAGGCTCAGGCCGGATCGCAGGCTGCGACTCCGCCGAAGTCGGTCATCATGATCTATTTGCCGGGTGGCCCCAGCCATATCGACATGTATGACCTCAAGCCCGGCGCTCCCGCCGAAATCCGCGGCGAATTCCAGCCCATTCGTACGAACTTGCCGGGCTTGGACATCTGCGAACTGATGCCGCTGCAGGCCCAGATCGCGGATAAGTTCAGTGTCCTCCGCGGCATGTACTTCAAGGGTCGGCACGATGCTTATGAGTTGCTCAGCGGCCGACCGTCTGCACAATCGGGGCAGATTCGGAAGAACGAAAAATGGCCCGTCTGGGGTTCGGTAGTCAGCCGGTTGCGTGGCTCTCAGGCCGACACGATTCCCCCCTATGTCAATCTGAACGACTTGCGACTGGGACCGGACAGTGATGATCCGGAAATCCCGCGCTATCTCGGCCCGGCACACGGCCCCTTCCGCCCCAGTGGACCGGGGCTCGCCAACCTGCGCCTGCCGACGGGCATCTCGTCCGAGCGACTCGATGAACGCAAGTCGTTGCTGGCGGGTTTCGACGAGGTACGTCGCGAAGTGAACGGCTCGGACAAAATGAGTGCCGTGGATGATTTCCAACGCCGGGCGCTGGGAATGATTACGTCCGGTGAAGTCTATAAAGCGCTGGATCTGAGCCGCGAAGACCCTCGCGTGCGGGACCGTTATCAAGGCTGCCCGAATCTGCTGTTAGCGAGACGCCTGGTAGAAGCGGGTGTCAGTGCGGTTACCGTTGCTCAAGGTGGAGTCGACAAGGGCCGTCCGGTGGAGGGCATCTGGGATACCCACGCCAACAACTTTCCCCATATGAGAAATTTGCTGCCCGGGTACGATCGGGCGATCTACACCTTGATCACCGATCTCTACGAACGAGGCCTGGATCAACAAGTCGCGGTCATCATTTGGGGCGAGTTCGGCCGGACTCCGAAGATTGGCGCTGAGATCAATATCGGTGAGCGATACGCCACCGGTCGTGGCCACTGGTGGGACGCCGGTTGCGCGGTGATTGCGGGCGGCGGGTTACGCATGGGCCAGGTCATCGGGGAAACCGACCGGCGGGCCGAACGTTCCAAGGGCAAACCCTATACGCCCCAAAACGTGCTCGCGACGATGTATCACGTCCTGGGAATTGACCCGGGCGCCGCCTTCAACGATTATCAGGGCCGGCCCGTACACCTGCTGGATGATCGCGAGAAGATCAAAGAGTTAATCTGAGCACGGGCATTCTTAAGCCGGCTAGAGCACTCCAACAAAACGGGTGCGCGGACTGAAAGTGCGAGAGTGCCAGCGTGTGAGGGTATGAGAGTAAAGAAAGGCCAATCGAATTTGGACTGCACTGTACTCCGTTACTCTCACACCCTCATACTCTCAAACGTTTTCAATTGCTCACACGTCAAGTGAAACCGCGCTACGCTGGAAGCCATATCCCACGAAGATGCCTCTCGGAGACTCTGCCATGTCGGGAGAACGA
This sequence comes from Planctomycetaceae bacterium, assembly GCA_021732415.1. Classification (GTDB taxonomy): domain Bacteria; phylum Planctomycetota; class Planctomycetia; order Planctomycetales; family Planctomycetaceae; genus JAKFVC01. The sequence continues at coordinate 13,102 of JAKFVC010000204.1, read as the reverse complement.
CGGATCGTCGCGGCGAAGTTACTCGCCATGACCGGGTTTCTGGTCCTGCTGACAATCACTTATTGGCTGCGGTCCGAAGTGCTGGCCCTCAGCCGGATCCATTTTTCGGCGGATCAGAAGAAAGTCGAACTGGAACAGCAACGGAGCCGGGATTCATTCCCCGATCGTCAGCAGCAATATGAAGTCTCGTTGAAGAACTACGATCTGCAACTCAAGCACTATGAGAATGTGCTGGCGGTCTATCAGAAGGATCTCGACGAGTATGCCCGCCTGACCAAGGACAGACTCGACCCGCCCCAACTGCCGCAACGTCCCACACCGCCTAACACACCAGAAGTCGAAGACCAGTCGCAAGCGATCCAGACTGAGTTCGTATCGCGTCGCTACCGGTACTTCGTGGTCAGCGAGTACGGCAACGGAATCGCCTGTTGCGCGGCGCTGTTACTGGTGGGGGGACTGCTGTATCTGTTGATGTTCGACCTCAACAGCAACCGCCTGTTCTATTTCATGACGCTCGTCCTGAGCTTTGTCTTCCTGATCGGCCCGTCACTGCAGTCGGTGATGTCCGCGATCGTCGGACTCATGCACGCCCCTCACGGATTTTGACGGCGAATTTCAGGACCGTTTCGAGGCCGCGTTTCGGGCAGGGTAGCAAACGTTACTTCGGTCGCGTTAGACTGAGCGTGATCTCAATTCAATCCGACAATCTTCGAGCAGCGCTTCCAGCAGCTCGAACCGGCTCTCAATCTGTTTCAGCAAGGGTGACCTATGAGTCGCATCCAATGGGGAAGTTGCGTTGTTCTGGCCGTGATCTTGTGCGGCCTCCAAGGCTGCGGAAAGGCGGAGCAGCCCATGGGCGGTGGTCTGGGCGGTATGCCAGCACTGAACCCTGGACCGGAAGCCAGCAAATCAGCGGCTCCGACCGATCCCGCAACGGCCCCCGCGGCAACGACACCCCCAGCAGTCGCAGCAGCCGTCCCGAGCAGCAGCTTTCCTCCTTCACCCGGCGTCGATGCTCAAGTTCAGCAGCGCGTCCGGGCAGTGGCTGCCAAGTTCAAGTCGGGGGACCCTGATCTCGGTGTGACACAGAACCAGATGAAGCTACTGGGCCTGGCCTTTCACAATACCCACGACACTTTCGGGGGATTTCCATCCATCTCGGGCTTCGCCGACAAGAACATGCCGACGAAGCATGGGCTGAGCTGGCGCGTCGCTCTGCTCCCCTACATGGAAGAAGCTGCGCTCTATCAGCAATTCCACTTGGACGAGCCGTGGGACAGTCCGCACAACCTGACGCTGGTCACCAGAATGCCCAAATGTTTCGGTGAGAACGCGGAAGGCAAAACGCGGGTCCACGTGCTGACCGGAAACGGCGCTCCGTTCAAGCAAGATGAACTCCTCAAGATGAGCGAAGTCACGGACGGCTCATCCAATACGATTCTGGCGTTTGTCGGCGGCCCGGATACGGCCGAGATCTGGACGAAGCCGGTCGGTCGCCAGTTTGATCCTAAGGATCCGTTGAAGTCTCTGGGCAATGTGAGCAGCAAGTTCTGGATCACACTGATGGACGGGTCTGTCCGTCGGCTGTCAAAGTCAATGCCTGCAGACACCTTCGCCAAGCTGGTCCAGCACAGCGACGGCCAGGTCCTTGGGGACTTTGGTGAAGAATCGGGATCGCAGCCAGGGCAGCCAACCGCGGGCTTAAAGATCAATGCTCCGGTCACTCCCCTGGCCCCCGCTACGCCCAAGCTGGCACTCAACTCGATTCCGGATGATGCCTTCGTCGCGGTGGCCGTCCATCCGCGTCGCATCGTCAACCATCCTGTGGTCAAAGCGCTGTACGAGCAATTCTCGAAAGTCAGCGGAGCATCCATCAAGGATGAACTGCCCAGGGACGCCCAACGGAGTTTGGAAAACGTCGAGATGCTGCGTGTAGAGTTTGGCGTGGCCCTCGAGAATCTTGATCAGGTCATCCTCGTTCTCGATAAATCGCTGCCTGACGCGATGATGGCCAATCCGTTCGCACCGCCGCCGTTCGGAGTCATTGCCAAGAACAGTGCCCCGCTGGACGTCGATGGCATCCTGGCCCGATTGACGAGGGATCCAGAAGGGATGGCTCTGGTCGAACACGAAGGGGTCGCCATTGTGTTGTCTCCCAGAATGGAGGATCGCCGGCCGCAAGGACCGCCGGGGACTGGACCGGCCGCAGTGGAACGCATGTCGGTCGCGTTTTTGTCCGACTCCACGGTGTTATTCGGTGCCGAGTCTGTCGTGCGGAAAATGATTTCGGCGCGTGCTTCCACAACGGCCAAATCGGGACTGACGCAGCAACTGGATGCGATGGGAAATCCGCTTGTCGTGGTCGCTGTGAATGGGGCTCCGGTGGAGAAATCAGTCAAGGCCATCTTGAAGAACGCACCTGTTCCGTTTGCGCTGTTTGCTCCCTATATCGCTGGGGCTCAAACCGTGAACCTGGCCTGGGACCTGGACGCCAAGGACATGCTCAATCTCTCTTTGAAGTTCAAGACCCCCGAATTGGCCCAAGGCCTGTTCGGGATGCTCGACCAGCAATTCAAAGCGGCCAAGGAGCAGTACACCGGCCTGCGACAAATGGCGGCTCAGGATCCGACTTCGCAAACGCTATTGCCTTATTCGGATCAGCTTGTCGAAGAGATCAAACTCACCAACACCGCGGAAACGATCGTGCTGACGGTTCCCCAAGTCAAGAACCTCGACAAGTTGGCGCAAGCCCTGCAGCCAGCACTCGCGAAGGCGAAAGAGGCAGCCGAATCCGCCGAACGCAAAAACAATCTGAAGCAAATCGGCCTCGCCTTTCACAACTACCACGACTCCATGGGTCATTTCCCAGCGTACAACGGCAAGGGAGGGAAAACAGATACCAGCCGCGGACTGAGCTGGCGCGTTTACTTGCTGCCCTATGTCGACGGGGGCTTCCTCTACACTCAGTTCAAACTCGACGAACCGTGGGATAGTCCGCACAATTTGGCCCTGGTTAAGCAGATGCCCAAAGTCTACGGGAAGAACGCGGAAGGGAAAACAACGATCCACGTCTTCCGAGGCAAGGGTACCCCCTTCGCGACCGATGACGGCCTCGGCATGGTCAACATTACGGATGGCACCTCGAACACTCTGCTTGCCGTCGAGGCAGGTGACTCGACAGCCGAAATCTGGACCAAACCGGGCGGGCTGGAGTTCAAGCCGGCGGATCCGTGGAAGTGCCTGGGGGGCATTAAGGAGTTTCAGGCCTTGTTCATGGACGGCTCCGTCCGAAAACTGCAAGACGTCGACAAGGCCACGCTCAGTAAGCTGATTCAGCACGCGGATGGGAAGCCGGTCCAGATCCCATGAACGGCCCATCGATCGCGCCAATATAGGGAATTAGGTGAGCCGGGTGGCGTAAGCCCCCGGATTCTTCTTCGCTGCTAACTCCCTGTCAGAAAAAGAATCCCGGGGCTTACGCCGCCGGGCTCGCCTGTTTGTTTTTTTCTCGGCGCCTACTTCGTTCGACCGTGCCAAGGCAACTCCATGAAACCTTCGTATCTCATCCTCATCTCGTCTTTCGCGTTCTCGTTGATCGGACTGGGGGCGGCTTGGGGAATCGGCATCTGCGTACCCGCTGCGCCGGACCAGCGCCCCGATTTCGCACAATCGATGTTCATTGTGCTACCGCTCGGCGGAGCAATTGCCGGGTGGTTTGCGGGTTATCTGGCTACGCCTCTGGACAACGAAAAACAGGCTTAGCTTCCACCTAAGAACTCCTCGGTCGAGACCGACGTGGCGTAACCAAACTTGAGAGCCGACATGTATGCCGCATGCACTTGAGCCGCAGGAATCGTGACGCCATTGAACTCCAGGTCGTGCGAGGCACACGCGTCATGCACGACGGTGCAAGCATAGCCAAAGTCGTTCGCCGCGCGGGTCGCGGCATCCACGCACATGTGGCTCATGGCGCCACAGATCACGACTTCCTTCACGTCATGGCGATCCAGAATCGCTTTCAGCTCAGTGTCACGGAACGAGTTGATCTGATGCTTCAGTACGACCGGTTCCTCTTTCAGGTTCTGTACCTTGGGATGGATTTGCGCACCAGCGGTTCCGGGAGCAAAGAAGGGGGCCTCGCTGGTGGGAAATTCATGGCGGACGTGAACGACCAGATCTCCTGACTCGCGGGCGGCCGCGAGCAATCGAGCCGCATTGTCCGCAGCCGCATCCATGCCACTCAAGGTCCAGCGGCCGCCGGGGAAATAGTCGTTTTGAATATCGATAACGATCAAGGCACGTTTGGGCATTCTTAGAGCTTCCTCTGAGGTGGTATTAGGTTCTAAGTAAGAGCGCAGAATAAATTGTGTAGCCGCAATTCGCCAGAATGCGGGCCGATCCACAGACTGCCCGCATTCTGGCGAATTGCGGCTACGTAAATAATTCCTCAGGAACTCTTACGGGCCTTCTGGCTCTCCTTGAGGCCGGCCTCGTAGGCGGCAATGTAAGCCTTCATCGGGATCCGCGCGATCGCCTCACCAATCACGTCGAGCGGCAAATCATCCAGCTTCTTAAAGCGGATGCACGACTTGCCCATGTCCAGTTTCTTACCCGTCTTCGCCCAGCGTTTGCGAAACCACTCTTCGTGTTTCGAATCGCTGTAGAGGCAGTGCAAATAGAACGACATATGGTTCTTCTGCGAGGCCAGCCCGGCAAACGGCAGCGGTTGCTGCGGGTCGCAGTGATAACCGGCAGGATACACGCTGTGCGGCACATGATAGCCGATCATGCCGTACTGCATCCCTTCCTCAAACCCCTTACCAAGGTTCGCGAGGATCACTTCTCGGATCGCTTGAATCGCCGCGCGGCGATCAGCGGGGAGTTCTGCAAGATATTCCTCGACTGTGCAGGCTGAGCTGATCATGACGAACTCGCAATAAGAACGTGCTTAATCCAAGACGTAAATGAGAATCGACATGCCCCCTAAATTCGACTGGGTGTAACACTTTCCCGTTCTGGATAGGAGGCCCGATAGTTGGATCGTATTATATCAATTGATGCGACTACCCTTCTGCACAGGACGATGACAATGCGCTCTCCCTGGATCATCTGCGTGGCGGTGGCAGTTCTCAATCTGTTGACGATGAATGGGAATTCGTCGGCCGCGGAAGAACCACCCAAACCGGCAACTGCTGAAAAAACGCCAGCTTCCGCAACATTGACTCCGCAGAAGACCCAGCAGACGATCGAACGGGCCCTGGACTTCATGGTCAAAGATGCCGCGAAGTGGCGGCAGGAGCGGGCGTGTGCGACCTGCCACCACGGAACGCTGACCGTCTGGGCCTTGAATGAGGCGAAGAGTCACGGCTACCGAGTGAATGCGGAAACCCTCGCCGATGTCACTCAGTGGACCAAGGATCTGTTCATACCCAAGATCAGTAAGCCGCGAGATCCACGTCCAGGATGGAGACTGGTCAGCACCCCGGGAATCTACCTGAGTCTGATGTCCTATACACTGCCCGTCCTGTCACGTGACGAAATCAACCGTGTGGCAATCCACTTTGCACGGCATCTGGCCGAGGACGGATCGTGGGAGATGCCCCCTCCCGCAAACGGGGCCCCGCCGATCTGGGAGTCCCAGGAAACCGTGGCTCTGTGGGCGCTGCTCGCGTGGGAAACTTACGTTCCAGCAGATCCTGCAGAAGCGGCCGCGGCTCGTGCCAGTCGTGAGAAAGCGATGGCGTGGCTCAACTCTGTTAAACCGTCCGAGACGCCGCAGGCGCTGGCCCTCCGATTGTTACTTGACGTCCGCACGGGCAAGTCGGCCGAGCAACTCCAGCCGGGCATCGATAAGCTCCTCAGCCGACAAAACATGGATGGCGGGTGGAGCCAGACCGCCGATAGTCCCAGCGACGCCTACGCCACCGGGCAGTCGTTGTGGGCTCTCAGCTTTGCGGGTCTTAAGTCTGATCGGCCAGAGATCGGTCGCGCCGTGGCCTTCCTGGTATCAACCCAGCGGGAGGATGGTTCGTGGCCGATGACTTCCCGCAATCATCCGGGTGTCGTGTCGACGCGGAATCCCATCCGCAATCCGATGCCCATCACCTACTTCGGCAGTGCCTGGGCGACGATCGGACTGGTGCGTTCCGTGCCGGTCATCCCCGATCCGGTCGTCCAGCAAAAACGGACGATCGACCGTATTCGGACTTATGGCGGGAAGTTCGAGGTGGACGAAACCAGCCCCGACAAGCCAGTGGTCCGCGCCGATCTGCGCAACTACGAATTGGACGACATGGAAGTCGCGGACTTCATCAAAGACCTGCGAGTCCTGCCACGATTGACGACGCTCGAATTCAAGTCGAAGAAGATCACGGATGCCAGCCTGATTCTGTTGAAGAGCATGCCGCAACTCCGCAGCCTGACGCTCGAAAATGCCGCGATCACCGACGCCGGCCTGGGGCATCTGAAAGAGATGACCTATCTCGAAACCTTGTATCTCAAAGGGACCGCGGTCACTGACGCAGGGATTAAGGCGATTCAGGAGTCGCTGCCCAAAGTGAAAATCGAACGCTGATTGTCAGATCCAAGTCGAAGAATCCGTCAGACTGCTTAAGTACGACAGAGATGCGTCACCGCGCACCGACGGGAATGGATCTGGAACATGAAAGAACCTCATCCGACGGACGAACTTGTTCGTCGGATGAGGTTTAGAATCAACGCTCGAATCTGAGGTCTATCGAACGTTGTCGAAGGAGCAGCCGGTATCGGAACCGGCTTTCCCGATGTTACGCAACATTCGCATCGATCGTGGACGAGCTGGTTTCCCCGCCCGCATTTACTGTGATCTGAACCGTCCGAGTCGAAGTACTGGCACGCTTGGACGTTTTCACACTAATTCGTTGCAGGACGGCGTTCACGGAATCGAGCGTCGCACTGCCGTTGAAACTGATCTGCAAATCCTGGCCGCGCCGCCCACCACTCAACCGGGCGACTTCCGTGCCATTGAAGAGGATTCGTCGACCCCGAGCGTCGATGCTTCCGCCATCGGTGATGAAGATCCGATCATGCTTGTCAGCACCAGAGATAATACCCGCGCTGATCGACGCATTGGCGAAGTTGACCGACGGATCCACATTCTCCAAATGGGCCGTACTATCAAGCGGCACAGCGGCCTTGGTGGACGTGGCGATCGTGCCGGGAACTGGTGACAAGACCAGCGTAAACAAATCGGTCACGTTCAAAGTGAACGTGGCAATATTGCTGTCGGCCTGACCGTCGTTCGCCTGGAAGGTGAAGAAATCGGTACCGCTGAAGCCTGAGTCCGGAGTGTAAGTGAAATTCCCATCCGCACTGAGTGACAGTGTACCGTGCAGCGGCGTGGTCACAGCCGAGAAGTTCAAGGTGTCGCCGTCGGCATCTGAACCCAACGGAGCGAGTGAACCGCTGAAGATCGAATCCTGAGCCAGCGTGCCGGAGCCATCGACGACAACCGGAACATCATTCACTGTGGTGACCGTAACCGAGACGGTGGCGGTGCTGGTATCGCCATCGACATCAGTGATCGTGTAGGTGAAGGAATCCGAGCCGTGGAAGTTGGCATTCGGAGTGTAGGTAAAGGTGCCATTCGCATTGACCACGGCCACGCCGTTAGCCGCCCCTGTCGTCAGACTCCAGACGTTCCCGCCGTCACCGCTGGGCGTGTCATTGAGGGCCAGGTCGCCGCTGGTAGTGCCGCTGTCTTCGGCCACCGTCAGCGTATCGTCCACGGCCACCGGTACGTCATCGACTGATGTGACGGTAATGGCCACAGTGGCCGTGCTGGTATCGCCATCGATGTCCGTAATGGTGTAGGTGAACGAATCCGAGCCGTTGAAATTGACATTCGGAGTGTAAGTGAATGTGCCATCGGGATTGACCACGGCCACGCCATGAGTGGCTCCCGTCGCCAGCGTCCAGATATTGCCACCGTCACCGCTCGGGGTGTCATTCAGGGCCAGGTTACCACTGGTCAGACCGCTGTCTTCGGCCACGGTGAGTGTATCGTTCACCGCGACCGGTACGTCATCGACAGCCGTGACAATAATAGCGACCGCTGCGGTGCTCGTATCGCCGTCCGCGTCCGTAATGGTGTAGGTGAAAGAATCCGCCCCGTTGTAATTGGCGTTGGGCGTGTAAGTAAAGGTGCCATTCGCATTGACTACGGCCACCCCATGAGTGGCCCCTGTGGTCAGGCTCCAGACGTTGCCGCCGTCGCCGCTCGGAGTATCGTTGAGGGCCAGATTGCCGCTGGTCGCACCGCTGTCTTCGGCGACAGTCAGCGTGTCGGCCACGGCCACGGGCACATCATCCACTGAGGTGACGGTAACGGCCACGGTGGCGGTGCTGGTGTCACCATCGGCGTCCGTAATGGAATACGTGAACGAATCCGAGCCGTTGAAATTGGCGTTCGGGGTATAGGTGTATGTGCCATTCGCATTGACCACGGCCACGCCATTGCTCGCCGCAGTCGTCAGCGACCACACGTTGCCGCCATCACCGCTGGGGGTGTCGTTAAGGGCCACGTTGCCACTGGTGGTGCCGCTGTCTTCGGCGACTGTCAGCGTGTCGTTGACCGCCACTGGCAGGTCATCGACTGATGTGACGGTAATGGCCACGCTGGCCGTGCTGGTATCGCCGTCCACGTCCGTAATGGTGTAGGTGAAAGAATCCGAACCGTTGAAATTGGCGTTCGGCGTGTAAGTGAACGTGCCATCGGGATTGACCACAGCGACACCATTGGTCGCTGGTGTGGCCAATATCCAGACGTTGCCGCCGTCACCGCTGGGGGTGTCATTCGCGGCCACGCTACCAGTCGTGAGACCACTGTCTTCAGCCACGGTCAGCGCGTCATCCACGGCCACGGGTACGTCATCGACCGCGGTGACGGTAATGGCCACCGCTGCCGTACTGGTGTCGCCATCAACGTCGGTAATGGTGTAGGTGAAAGAATCCAAACCGTTGAAATTCGCATTCGGAGTGTAGCTGAACGTGCCATCCGGATTCACCACAGCCACGCCATTGGTGGCCCCTGTGGTCAGAGACCAGACGTTGCCGCCGTCACCGCTGGGGGTGTCATTCGTGGCCAGGTTTCCGTTCGTCGTGCCGCTGTCTTCAGCCACAGTCAGCGTATCGGCCACGGCCACCGGCAAGTCATCAACTGCGGTCACGGTAATCGCGACGTTGGCCGTGCTGGTGTCGCCGTCGACGTCAGTGATCGTATAAGTGAAAGAATCTGAACCGTTGAAATTCGCGTTCGGCGTGTAGCTGAAGGTGCCATCCGCATTGACCACGGCCACACCACTGGTGGCCCCCGTTGTCAGAGACCAGACGTTGCCACCGTCACCGCTGGGGGTGTCGTTGAGTGCCAGGTCACCGTTGGTGGTACCGCTGTCCTCGGCCACGATCAGCGAATCGTTCACCGCGACCGGCAGGTCATCCACCGCGGTCACGGTGATGGCCACGGTTGCCGTGCTGGTGTCGCCATCGACGTCAGTGATCGTGTAGGTGAAAGAATCCGAACCGTTGAAATTCGCATTCGGAGTGTAGGTGAACGTGCCGTCCGCATTGACTACGGCCACGCCGCTGGTCGCCCCCGTCGTCAGGCTCCAGACGTTGCCGCCGTCACCACTGGGCGTGTCATTGGTAGCCAGGTCGCCGTTGGTGGTGCCGCTATCCTCGGCCACTGTGAGCGTGTCGTTCACCGCCAGCGGTAGATCATCGACCGCAGCGACGTTGATGGTGACTGTGGCAGGCAGCGCACTGACATCACCGTTGGACGAAGTTTGGGCAAAATATGTAAACGAATCGGTGCCATTGAAATTGGCGTTCGGTGTGTAAGTGAAGGTACCGTCACTCGCGAGAGCCAGGGTTCCATTGGTCGTCGTTGTGTCCAATATCGCCGTATCAACAGTGTCTGCGTCAGCATCGGTATCATTGGCCAGGACCGACGTGCCGGAAATCAGCAGGGTGTCCTCGGTCCCATTGTAAATGTCAGGAACCGCAACCGGGGCCGTCAACATTGAGCGATCTTCTAGACCCTCAATACGCGAGAGTCTTGTTTGGCGCGACTTACGCCGGGTACTCCAGGACAATTTTCGGGGAATCAGTCTCAGCCATTCACTCAATGTAAATTCAACCATGGTCGTGCTCCTAGATGTTCCCGCCGCACGTTCTCAAGACGTGTCACGTGGGAATAAACCGACAAAAATGAACTGATCTAACGACTTACGTCGGCCCGGATTTTCAGACTGAAGCACACACCAGGAGGGCGCGTGCTGTTGGAAAATGCCGTCTGGCTAGGGGATAATTCCGGCCATGACGTGCTGGCCGGAACGAGACCACAGCAGGCAAGAGGTGCCGCTACAGTAAGCTCGATGAAAATGAACCCACGAGGCGACAGAACGCAACCCGGAGAGCTTTCGCTCACGAGGAGGTTACCGCACCTTGATATTGGAATTCACTCGCCCAACGAGGTTGAGCCCAATGCACATACCATGCCATTTCGGGCCATGACGGATCGCTGCATCCCAGTGGTGTGGGCAGTGTTCGCGCGAAGAATTCCAGCTCAGGACGCACTTCAAGTGCATAAAAAAGATAGGCAATCGGAAAAGTAATATCGCACGCACACTGGCTTTCTGGCGACGGGAATCGCCCACGACGACAAGCTCAACTGTGTACAAATACTGTCATCGTCCGTGTTGATTTTCGACGGATTGCTCCCAACCTATCTCCGCACCTTAAGGGAAGGCTGCGCGGTAGTCCGTCAAGATGAGTTCCCGCACGCCAACTGTCGTTACACTGGGCGAATTCCGCTGCCCTTACCGGCCCTCGGAGGCTCATCCGAACCTGTCGAATACTCCTTATTAATCGACTCGCAGTGTCGATAGTTAGGCTTGGATCAACGATCCCTATTCTGATCCGAAAATCATCTTCGAGGTGAGATATGGAAGCCTGGCAATGTGACGAGACACGACCGATTCCGATGTTGTTCAAATGCAACAGAGAACGCCCCGTGCCTGATCGCAACGAGTTGCTGATTCAAGTTCACGCGGTGGGAGTCACTCCGACGGAATTGCAGTGGTTTCCGACGACATACAGGGCGGTTTCCTAATGCCCCCACCAAATATCGGCTACCCTCTTTCTGCTCGTAGCGATGGGTGTCGGCGACAATTGGCTCGCGCTTCGATAACATTTCCGGAGCCCAACATTCCTGCGCCGTGAAGGATATTTCGACTTCATGGGAGGGTGAGGCTCCTGCCGAACCGCAAGCGTCTATTGGCCCGCGCCAGACTATCCGGTTCGGCAGGAGCCTCACCCTCCCATCGACTCGAATCACGAATCGAAGCGTACTTCTTCGATATCACCGAACAAGAATCCTTCACGGCGCAGACTATCCCCATTCCGTCTCACAACGACGGTCTCTTAGAAAGTCAGTTGCAGTGCATCCGGACCAAGATTCGATATGGCTCGCGACGTTGAACGACGCTCAGCGTCGCAATGTGCGTCAGGTTTCTTCTGCGGCCCTGTTGCCGTCGCCCGATTTGCTGGTTCTCGGGGGCGGGATCGTCGGCCTGGCCACCGCATATTTTGCAGCCGAACGCGGTCTGCGAGTCCAGGTCATTTCCGAATCGACGGAACTCGCCCGCGATGCCGAATGGAGCCTGGGTTGCATCATTCCCAATGTGTGCCGCTGGCAGTTTTCTCCGGCGACTCAACACTTGGGACAGGCCAGCCGCGACTGGTGGGCCAAGCTGGCCGTGCGTCCCGAGTTTCAGATTGACTGGAGGGTCTGCGGGTCCCTGATGGTCGACGAGCAGCGGTTGGCCCCCCATCCGCGCCAGCACATGCTGGCCGCGTTGGATGAAGGGTACTCCGTCCATGACGTCGATGCGGAACAAGTTGCCCTGTTGGAACCGGCATTGAGTCCTCGCAGCCTGGGTGGCTTACATTATCCGTCAGAGGCTCTGCTGCATCCCCTCAAGGCGGCCAGTGGATTCATCACCGGACTGACTCGGCGCGGGGGACAGATTGCTGCGGTGGATTCCATCTCGGCGGTGAAGATGGAATCAGGGCACGTGACGAGTGTCGAAACGCCCTCGGGCACGATTCATCCCAAGTCGGTTTTTTGTGACGACACCGAGCTGTTGTCGCGCCAGTTCGGTGACCAAGCAGCATTGCCCGGACTGGTACCAACTCGCCAGATCTTCCGGGCGACGAGCCGCATCGCTCCTGTCTTGAAGCGATCGGTTCTGGATGCTCATTGGGTGGTCCAGTTGAAGACCGGTGAAATCGTCGTCGCGGTTCCGATCGGCGATTCCGCAGAAAACTCAGCCGAGCAAACCATCGAACGGACCCGGCAACTGATCCCGGCGCTCAGTGACGTCGCCTTCGGTCGCACCTGGACCGGAATCAGCCAACGCTCGCCCAACGGCATACCGGTGATTGATAAGGTAGCCAATTGCGACAACGTCTGGGCCAGCGGCGGACTGGATTTCGCGGAAGTGCTGTTTGCGCCCATCATTGGAAAATCACTCGTCGATTGGATCAGGGACAATCAGCGACCAGAGGATCTGATGCCGTTTGCGAGCCACGTATCCCTTTAATTTGTGCGTAGCGCGGCAAGGCACTGGCACAGCCAGTGGCACCCAAAATTCTGGCGTTAAGGATGAATCAGGCCTTATTGAAGCGCTCGTACCTGGGCTCAGTTCAGCTCAGCCAAAAACCACTGCGACATCGAAAAATCAATACGGCAAGAATCCTCAATACGTCTCCCCGCGGGTGCCACTGGCTCTGCCAGTGCCGGGCGTCTATCGACTCGCAGTCCAGCAAGGCATTGGCACCCCAATTCTTAGCCAGCAGAGGAAACCGGCAGCGTCGGCAACGGCAATCTTGCTCGGCGTTCTGCAAATCTTGAGTGAATTCTCGCTGGTCCGGCAAGAGTGCGGGACGGGGTTTGCTTTTTGGATCAGGCCGCCTGCTTGTGGTTTTCCTGGCAGCAGGAGTGGAATCCGGATCGTGTGGTGGCGCGGTGTTCCCAGAATGCGGTGAGAGGATCGCTGTCGCA
>JAKFVC010000029.1 GCA_021732415.1 Planctomycetaceae bacterium | reverse complement strand
AGTGGTCACCAAGCGGCCTCTCCCGAAAAAACTGCCGCAGCTATCCGAGATCATGCAGTTGCTGTCGCAACTGGGGGGCTACAACAACCGAGCCACTGAAGCCCCAGCAGGACCTCAACCGATTTGGATCGGGCTTCGAAGAATGACCGACTTCGCAACTGCCTGGATTGCTTTCGGTCCAGAAAATTGAATTCGTTGTGTATAAGTGACAGGCTCCTCAACCACCGGCTACTCTCTGGCATCCCTCCAGGATGCTTTGTGATGTGAGTCTCCATTGGGGCGGGCCCTCACGTTCGATGACATCTCAATAAGAGATAACGTGTAAGATACAAATTAGTGTAGTGGTAAAATCAGGAGCAGTGGCGACGCAGGCCACGACCGGCGTTTGGGGAGCCGGACGAATCCCCAGCCTCGCGACCGGAGCACGGTCGGTGGAAGTTTCGCAATGACGCGACAACAGGAACAACGGACGTGGATCGTCCTGCAAGGTGAGCGGGTCGTCTATCACGGTCAATCATGCGCCGCGGCGATCGCCGTCATTCGTGCGAAGGGCTTGGATCCCGAGAGTTTGTATGTTTCGAGTAATGCCGCGCGGCTGGTGGCGAATGTGCTGCGGAAGGCTTCGTAGGGGGGCGGTCCGTGGTGGCTCGTTCGGCGGAGTACCTGGAACGAGTGCTCGACTCGGAGAGTCAAGCTACAACGGGGCGACTCTGGAGGGTTGCTTAGCCTGGCAGGAGGCGGAGTTGGCTGACGGGGAGGCCGCCGTGGCGGTTGGGGAGGCCGCAGATGTCGGGGGAGATGGGGGCGACGAAACTGGCGAGGAGGGAGCCGAAACGGGCGCTCCAGCCGCGGTACGGTGTGGCGTCGCTGCAACTGTTGATGCCCGTAGTCGACGGCTGGTTGTCTCGGCGGAGGCTGGGGTCGCACCTTAACGGATCGGAGAAGGCGAGAATTATTGACTCGCGTGAGTCCTGGATCGGATGTTTCACAATTGCAACCTTGCAATATCAACTGGAAATAGAAATGCCCACTCTCCTGTAAACAGAATTCCCATTGAGGGGGCTCGTATCAGCGAGCGGATCTCAATGGGAGTACACTGGCGTGTCTGATCGTTCACAGGACTGATTGGCCCGCCCCAGTTCGAGCAGCGGCTGAGCTGGGTTGTAACCACCATTGTAGGATCGAAGTCTAGGGTTCGTTGGTCGCTTTGACGTAAGGTGGCGGGCAAAGTTCCCCCGTGAGATAAAGATTGCGTTAGACTGGGCAGGTGTGAGCAACCGCGGACAGTTGGGATTGGGGAAAGTGTTGCCGGTGAGTCTTTCCGAGCCGCATCGGTCGAAGTTCGAAACTGCTGGGACTCAATGCAGTTACGACTCGACGGGTGCGGCTGCAGCATTGTGTCCAGAGAATCCGGCTAATTTGTCTAGAGTTTTCTCGAAAATCTTGAGAATTCTCGCTGGGGACTGAGACAATTGGTGAGCGGAGTCGGATGGGGTTTCGCTCGACTCTGGAGAGTCAAGCTACGGGGTTTTCTGGCGTTTTGTGGCAACTCCTGATACGCTTGAGGTTTGGAATGACGTCGGACGGACTCTGCTTCGATAGCTCGCGAGATCGTCCGGCCTACCTGATATTGATCTGAGGGTGAATCCAATGCACTTTGTGCCGCACGTGCCTACCGAAATCAATCGTCGGACATTTCTGCGGACCAGTACCACCGGTATCGGGTCTGTGGTGCTGGCCTCCCTGTTGCAGCAGGCAGGCCGACTGTCGGCTGCTGAGTCTCAGGCCAAGATTGACCGCTGGTCGGGTGTCATTACGCAGCCCCATTTTCCGGCGAAGGCCAAGCGGATCATCTACCTCTGCATGGCGGGCGGACCGTCGCATCTGGAGACACTGGATTACAAACCCAAGCTCGCCGAAATGCACGGCAAGCCAATGCCCGAATCGTTCACAGCCGGGATGCCCATCGCGCAACTGCAGGGGCAGAAGCTGACCTGTTTTGGACCGCAGCACAAGTTTCAGAAATTTGGTAAGTCGGGGCAGGAACTGAGCGAAGTTTTTCCGCAAATTGGTTCGGTGGCGGATGAACTGTGCGTGATTCGTTCGCTGCAGACCGAGGCCATCAATCACGACCCGGCCCATACCTTTATGAATACCGGGACGACGATCTCGGGGCGGCCGGCGATGGGAGCGTGGTTGAACTATGGGCTGGGGAGTGAGAATGATTCGCTGCCGGGGTTTGTCGTGATGACCTCGACCGGCAAGTACGGTCAGTCCCAGCCAATCGCGGCCCGGCAGTGGCATAGTGGTTTTCTGCCCAGTCGATTCCAAGGGGTGGAATTCCGGTCTAAGGGTGACCCGGTCATGTATGTCCGTAATCCGCAGGGGATCACCGCCGATCGCCAGCGAGATGTCGTGCAGGCCGTCCAGCAACTGAATCAATTGGAAGATGCCGTCGTCAGCGATCCGGAAATTGCGACTCGCATCAGTGCCTATGAGACGGCATTCAAGATGCAGACCAGTGTGCCCGAGTTGATGGATATCTCGGACGAGCCCAAACACATCCTGGATTTGTATGGAACTCAGGGCCCGGACGGGACGTTTGCGTATAATTGTCTGTTGGCTCGACGGTTGGCCGAACGGGGCGTGCGGTTCATCCAGCTTTATCATCGCGACTGGGATCATCACGGTGCGGTGAAAGAGCACGTGGCTGGGACGGCGAAGGAAGTTGATCAGCCGTGTGCCGCGTTGATCAAGGATTTGAAACAACGTGGGATGTTGGATGACACCCTGATTGTGTGGGGCGGCGAGTTTGGCCGGACTCCGATGGCCCAGGGGAATGGCCGCGACCATCACATCAAGGGATTTTCGATGTGGATGGCCGGGGGTGGAATTAAGGGTGGCATGTCATACGGGGCGACCGATGACCTGGGGTATTCGGCGGTGCATGACATTTTCCATGTGCATGATTTCCATGCGACGATCTTGCGATTGTTTGGAATCGATCACGAGCGACTGACTTATAAGTTTCAGGGACGCGACTTTCGTTTGACCGATGTGTCGGGCAAAGTGGTGCAGAAGATTCTGGCGTGATTGGCAATCGGACTTAAGTTGACCGGGAGGCAAGATGATGGATCATCCGCAGCCGCGAATACTGATGTGCCCGCCGGATTACTTTGGGATTGAATACGAAATCAATCCGTGGATGCACAAAGAGATCAATGCCGACTACACGACGGCTCGGCAGCAGTGGCGTGATCTGAAGGCGTTGCTGGAAAGTGTCGGGGCCGCGATCGAGTTGATGGATCCTGTGCCCGGATTGCCCGATCTGGTGTTTACCGCGAATGCCGCGCTGATTTGGAAGGATCGGGCTTATCTGTCGCGCTTTCGACATGGTCCGCGGCAGGGTGAGACTCCCGTCAATGATGCCTGGTTTCAGGCTAATGCGTTTGAAACCCGCCTGCCGCCGGAACCCTGGAATTTCGAAGGGGCCGGGGATGCGCTGTATTGTGGCGAGACACTATTCGGCGGCTATATCGTGCGGAGCGATGCGCACGCGCTGCAGTGGTTAGGGAAAGATCTGCACTGCCGCGTCATTCCCTTACAGTTAGTGGACGAGCGGTACTATCACTTGGATACGTGCTTCTGTCCGTTGAGTCCGACCGAGGCGTTGTACTATCCGGCGGCATTTGATGCCTACGGGCGGAGTGCCATCGAAAATGCCGTACCGACGCTGATTCCCGTTGGCGATGACGAGGCGACTCGGTTTGCTTGCAATGCGGTTGTCGTCGGGAAGCACGTCGTCATGAATAGCGGCTGCCCGCAGTTGGAGGCCGATCTGCAGGCCCACGGATATCAGACGCACGCAACTCCGCTGGATGAGTTCTTGAAGTCGGGTGGGAGTGCTAAGTGTTTGACTTTGAGGTTGGACGGTGAGGAGGGGGCGGTTTGGAAGTAACTGATGGCTAAAAGTACGAAGAGTTTTAGCCACGGATTAACACAGATAAAACACGGATTCAGACAAGGTAAGAGTCACGCTGTCTCTGCAATCGTCATCAGATTCGCTAACAAAACTCCTACCAAGAAACCGTGCAACAAATCACAGAATGGCTCTCGCTGGGACCTAATTCGTGTCATTGGTGTGATTCGTGGTTCTATTGATTAGGAATTCATCAACCACGAATCACACCAATGACACGAATAGGAACAGCTAGTTCGTATGACAAGGGGTTTCGTTAAAGACTCTAAGCGCACCGCCAGCACGACAACCAATTACATACGCTGACCCAATCCGTGTTTCATCTGTGTTAATCCGTGGCTAAAAACTTTAAATCCAGTTAGCGTTCGTCACTTCGCTCCGGTACCACCCCAGGCGGCTTCGGCGAATTTCTCCAGGTCGGTGAAGTTTGATTTCCAGGTTGTGTACATGGCGCCGTTGATTCCCTTCAGGCCCTTCCCTGCGGCTTGCCATTTTCGGATGTCTTCGGGGGCTCCGTCGTAGTAGCCGGCCAGGACTTGGGAATGGCCGCGGTTGGCGAAGAAGGGGAGGCTCTTGTCGGGCTTGCCGCTGTTCCAATTGGTGACCGCCATGTCTTTGGGGAGGCCTTCCCAGGATCCGACCAGGTCTCCGTTCACTAAATAGAAATTGTTGACGGCGTTGTGATGGGGATCGAACATATCGCTCCAGATGCACAACTGGGCTTCAGGGTTGATCTCGCGGATGATTTTTACACAACGGCGAACGTTTTCGGCGAGGACCTCGCCGGCCTTTTTCCCAGCCTGTTGATCGGGTTGGCTCCAGTTGGCGACTCGGATTTCGTCGTGGCTGAGGAAGAATGTTTTGGGGGCGAAGAGTTTTTCCACTCGACGGATCTGGTGGTCGACGACTTCAAACACTTTGGGTTCGGTGAGAGAGCATGGGACCTGATTGTCGTAGATTGTGACCGCATGATAGTAGCTGACCTGCAGCTTCTGTCCGTTCTGGATACGTGAGACCTTGGGAAACTTGAGCTGTGGTGGGATGTGATAGATGTTGAACTCGCCGGCATAGGGGACTGTTCCCAATTGCGGGTCGGCCAGGGGGACGTAGTCGTGGCCTTCTTCGTAGGTCTGGGTGCCATCGGCGTTCTGGACGACCAGCGGGCAGCCGGGGCGGCGGACTAAGTTGACGAAGGGCTCTTCGACTAGTTGGAGGTCGTCCATCCAGAGTTTGCCTCCCTGGCAGCCCCACGTGCCTGCATAAAACTGAAGGTAGTCGCCATCGAGACTGTTAAAGACGGCGTGGTGCTGGGTCCAGTCCTGGGTCCGTTGGACACCCAGGTTGCTGTGGGAGAGAACCCGGCCTTCGGGGTTCATGGCGAACATTTTTGTTTCACCGGCCGATTCGAAGCCTTCTGTTTTGATCCAGACGGAGGCGTGAAATTGAGTCCAGCGGCGGGAGGGGATGCGTTTGTGGATCCGACGATTGCCTGAGGTTCCCGGGGCGTTCTCGATCCGCAGGGCGGCCTTGCCTCCGTGGGTGACCTTGGTGTCGACGTAGGTCCCGGCACCCGGCTCATCTTGAAAACGCCAGCCGGCGAACTGATCGCCTTGAAACTCTTCGAAGCTGCCGGGGACGAGATTCTTGTTGCCGTCGATGGGCAACGCGACATCATCGCGGACGAGGAACGGCGCGTTCTTGACGGGGAGGGCCTCGGCGAGATTAGGGTCGTGGGCCAGGATGCCGGAGCTGTAGCCGAACGGGGTCACCGTGGGGATGATCTCGAGCTTCAATTCCTCGCAGAGGGATTTGAAGCGTTCGGCGTTTTGGAAGTAGTGCTTGGGGACTCGATCGAGGACGTTGAGTTTATAGTCGGCCAGGACGACGCCGTTGTAGCCGACCTTGGCGGCTCGGCGGAGGATGTCTTCGATCTTGGGGAGGTTTTCGGCGACTTGCAGATTTTGCTGGAGGTAGAGCCAGCGGCGAGTGGGAGGTTCGGCTTGGGCGGGTTGCAGGAGGGAGAGAAAGAGGACACTGAGCAGACATGACAAGCGAGCGTGCATGGTAGGGTCCTTCGATCGATTTAATTGTCTGGACGCGGACGCTAGCAGCGTCCGCCACGGGGGCATTGTAAAAACATCCATTCTCTTTGTCGTTCTTGCAATTGTTACAACGTGCGATGTTGCGAATCTCGGTTGAAATCGCGTCTCGCCGGTCTAGATCGTCGGGCTGACCGGTCTCTTCTCTGATTAAGAAGTCGGAAAACTCGGCATTCTCGGTACATCTTCAAGCTGCTATCGCCAGAATCAAAACGATTCGCGTGGCTCGGGGGTAAAAATCAACTCGAAGACATTTCAGGCGCGGTAAGTGCGTTAGTCCCCTGCACCGGCCTCTCAGTGAGACTGACGAGTCAGCACCCGCTCAATTACCAGGATGCAGGCAGCACGTACGCCACTTCTTCCGAATGACGCACGAGCTTCGGAACTAAATCATGACGAAATTCTTTTCCTTAACTGCTGCGGCACTCCTGGGACTGGCACTCGCAGGCGGCACCGCACAGGCAGCCAACGAGCAATCGTTGAAGACGGCCCAGGGGCCGTATGGTTACTCGAACGGCTATGGCTATCCGGGTTACGGACAATCCTTTGGAGGCAGCCCGTGCCGCAACGGACGGTGCGGTTTGCAATCGCAGTCGTATGGGATGCCCGCGTATAGCACCTATTATGGTGGATACGACAGCACCTATGGAGGCTTTGGGAGCGGCAATCAGTACCTCGGTTCGAGCTACTCCAGCCCGGCCTATGGGATGCCCGCGAGCGGTGGATTCGGCGGGGGCTATGGCAGCCAGTTCGGGCCCTCGAACATGCAGAATCAGTATGGGCCGAGTCAGTTTGCTCCCAGCCAGATGACGCCGTACATGCCGAATCAGTATGGTCCGTCGATGAATTCAGGCTACCCCAGCCAATCGTTCGGCCAGCCTTCGTACTCGGGATTTGGCCAACCGGGATCGTCCTATTCGCAACCGATGGGTGGATTCAGTCCGCAGTACCAGGGATTCGGTCAGCAATATTTGGGACAGGGAGCGCCGGGATTCGGAGGGTCACAGCCCGGGTTTGGTCAGCCCTCATCGGGTTTCGGTCAGCCGGCTTCGAGCCCGTTCTACCCGTAATGGAGTCGGTCCGCGTGTTGCCTGAGATTTCAGCCGCCGAGTGGTGATTCGGTGGCTGATGTCGTTCTTTGAGGAGTATTGGTCAGCGAAGACTGAACGACTTTCCCTCGGCGAATTTTCTGTATTAGTGCTTAGATTGCAGTCTGCGGTCTGATAAAATGACAGGCTCGTGAACCTGAAAGCGCTTCCCGATCAATTCAGGTGGATCTCTCCGCATGGTCAACTTAGTTCAGAAACGAATGCAGGGCCTGTTCGTCGCTGCGTCTCTCGTTTTCATCATCGCGTTCCCTGGTCACGGTCAGGCGGCTGAGCCGGCCGTTACTGGGCAGTCCCGGACGGAATTTAATGGGTTTCTGAAGAAGTACTGTTTGAGCTGTCACGATGACGCCACGGCTACGGCGAAGTTGTCGTTGGAATCGCTGTCCTCGAAGGACGAGGATTCTGCTCGCTGGATTCCGGTGTACGACAAACTGCAGCTCAGCCAGATGCCGCCGAAGGGCGAACCGCAGCCTGCGCCCGCGGAACGCCAGCGAATGGCGGAATGGTTGCGGCAACGTTTGCACGCAGTGTCTTTCGCCAAGCAGCAGTTGGATGGCCGTGTGGTGCTGCGCCGGTTGAACATCACTGAGTATGAAACGACACTCCGCGATTTGCTGGGGCAGCAGGTATCAGTTCGAGATCTATTGCCTGAGGATACGGTCGCGGCGGGGTTCGATAATGTCAGCGAGGTTCTGGATGTGTCGTCCGTCCATTTGCTGCGTTATCAGGATGCGGCCGAGAAGGCGCTGAAGACGGTGATCCCGCGGCAGGTGCCGACGAAGATCAAGACTCGCCTCACCGGACAAGAAGTTCTCGCCAAGTCGAAGAATGCCATGCTGGGAGTTTCTCTACGGGTGGCTGGCGACAATTTGTTTGTTCACGCGATTCCCTATGGGCACATTCCGATCGGTACGGCTACCGTACCACAGCCTGGTCGCTACATGGTGCGGGCGTCGGTGTTTGCGGTGGGGACGGAGGGCCAGCCGCTGCCGGTGCGGTTTTCGGCGGGTAAACCGTGGGGACGTGACGGCAATAGTGTCCTGGCGGTGCGCGATGCTCCCGCTGACAAGCCGACTGTGATCGAGCAGGAATGTGATCTCGGTAACAACGATCTGGTTGATGTGGTGGGTTGGTCGTTGCCGACCGAGCGTCAATTTGCCGACCGCAAACTGAGCCAAGGCAAGCCGCTCGAACAGTATACCGGGCCGGGGTTGGCCATTGAGTGGCTGGAGATTGAAGGTCCGTTGGATCCCTTTCCGGCAGTCGGCTATTTGAACTTGTTTGGCGACCTGCCGCAGAAGTCGCGCTACAAAGGGGACTGGCTGCGCGTGGAATCTGCGGATCCGCGGGCGGATGCCAAGCGATTGATGCAGTCGTTTCTGCCGTTGGCGTTCCGTCGGCCGGTGAGTGCCGAGTTGCAGGACTACTATGTGCAGATCGTGCTCGCTGCGCTCGATAAGAAGCTGTCGTTTGAGGACGCAATGCTGCTTGGATACCGGGCTGCGCTCTGTTCGCCGCACTTCCTCTTTCTCACCGAACCGTTAGTCTCGCGGCAAGGCAAGGCCGTAGCGTTGGACGATTATGCTGTGGCCGCGCGGTTGTCGTATTTTTTGTGGTCGACGTTACCTGATCGCGAGTTGCTGCAACTGGCTGCAAAAGGCGAGTTGACCCAGCCCGTGGTGTTGCGGGCCCAGGTGGAGCGATTGCTGAAGGACCCGCGGTCTCGACGATTTACGGAGAACTTTGTCGGCCAATGGCTGGGGCTGCGGCAGATCAACGATACGACGCCAGACCCCCAAGCGTATGCGGAATTCGACGACTTTTTGTTCTGGTCGATGCCGAACGAGACGCAGCGGTTCTTCGAGGAAATTCTGCAGCACGATCGCAGTCTGACCGATTTCACGCACTCCGACTGGACGTTTCTGAATGAGCGGCTGGCGAAGCACTATGGGATTCCCGGTGTTTTCGGTGGGGAGATGCGATTCACCAAACTGCCACCGGATTGTCATCGTGGTGGAGTGCTTACGCACGCGAGCATCTTGAAGGTCACGGCTGATGGCACGAAGACGTCTCCCGTGTTGCGGGGCAAATGGGTGCTCGATCGCATTCTGGGCCAACCGCCGTCTCCCCCGCCGGCGAATGTCTCGGCGATTGAGCCCGATATCCGCGGCGCGACGACGGTGCGCCAGCAACTCGATAAGCATCGCAATATTGAATCGTGTGCCGCGTGCCACCGACACATTGATCCGCCGGGGTTTGCTCTCGAGTCGTTCGACGTCATTGGCGGCTGGCGAGATTTCTACCGAG
The DNA here is from genome assembly GCA_021732415.1 of Planctomycetaceae bacterium. Classification (GTDB taxonomy): domain Bacteria; phylum Planctomycetota; class Planctomycetia; order Planctomycetales; family Planctomycetaceae; genus JAKFVC01. The sequence goes on along the minus strand of JAKFVC010000029.1, from coordinate 26,093 downwards.
GAACGGTTTATAAGCGCGAGGCTGTGGTTAAGCTGGCCAATTATCCGGGTCGCGAAGTGGTTCGTGGCCTGGATGTGGAACAAGGGGGCGTCACTGCGGACGGCCACGAGTTCCGGGATATCGATCAATACAAGCAGATTCTTCTGCAGGATCCCGATCAGCTCGCGCGGAATCTCGTGGAAAAACTGTTGATTTATGGTACTGGCGCGGAAATTCAGTTCGCTGATCGTGAAGTCGTTGAGCAGTTGGTTGCGAAGTCCCGGGCGAACAAGTACGGCTTTCGGTCGTTAGTGCATGACATAGTGCAGAGTCGGATATTTCTGAACAAGTAATTTGCCGAACCCGTGGCCGACGCTGCTAGCCTCGGCCACGAAGTTGGAGACCGCTATGACAAAGTTCCACGGACACAATCGCCGTTCCTTCTTGAGATCGGGCGCAGTATGCATCGGGTTGCCGCTGCTGGATGCCATGCTGCCCGTGGGGCTGCGGGCTGAGCAGAAAGCGGTCGCATTGCGGCCCAAGCGGATTCTGCTCATGTGCCGGTCCCTCGGACTGCACACTCCATACTTGTTTCCGGAGAAGGCGGGCAAAGACTACGAGTCGACGCGGTACCTCAAGGTACTCGAGGACTTTCGTCAGGACTTCACGTTGTTTTCGGGGATGTCGCATCTGGGCTATGGGGGTGGGCACCATACGGATAAAGCCCTGCTGACGGGCATTTCTGCTGAAGACTGGAACAACCATAAGAACACGATTTCGCTCGATCAGGAAATCGCGGCGCGCGTGGGGGCGGAGACGCGGTTCGCGTCGCTGGTGCTGGGCGATAGCAATAATCTGTCGTGGAATCGTCGGGGTATGGCTGTGCCCGGTGAGGGTTCCATCAAAGGGGTCTTTAAGAAATTGTTTATCGATGGGACGCCAGCTGAGGTCGAGCAGGAAATTCAGAAGATTGCGACCGGCAACAGCATCCTGGATGGAGTCCGGGATCAGGCTCGTGGCCTGTCGAAGTCGCTCAGTCCTGCAGATCGCCGCCGCCTGGACCTGATGCTCACGTCGATCCGCGAAGCTGAGCAACGCCTGCAGCAGGATGAGGCGTGGGTTCGCCGACCGAAGCCGAAAGTGTCAGAAGCGGATGCAAAACTGTTCGCTGAAGATCCCCGGCGGATGATCGATCGCGAACGACAATGGTTCGATCTGGTACATCTGGCGTTGCAGACGGATTCGACCCGCGCGATTACAGTGAATCACTGGTCACACCAGGAAAACCTGCAGATGGACGGCATCACTTTGACTCATCATGATGCGTCACATCACGGTCAGGATGAAACCAAACTGCAGCAACTGGCGACGATTGAAGAAGCCGAAATGAAATTGTTTGCCGGGTTTCTGGCCAAGATGAAGGCCACCGATGACGGCGGACGTCCCTTGCTGGACCAGACCCTGGTGCTCCATGCGAGTCACCTCGGGAACGCGTCTTCGCACTCGGGGGACAACCTGCCGATCATTCTGGCAGGCGGTGGTTTCAAGCATGCAGGGCACGTGGCGTTTGATCGTAAGAATAATATGCCGCTGTCGAATTTGTATGTCAGCATGCTGCAGCAGATGGGCATTGAGGCGGACAAATTTGGTGCCAGTATAGGGGCGGTGTCGGAGTTGGGAATTACGGCTTGATGTCCGGCCCCCGTGGCAGACGCTGCCAGCGTCTGTCCTCCAACTCTGGCAGCGTCGGCCACGGGGGGATTGTCCGGCGCCTTACGGCACCCCTCGATTTAGAGTGCCTCCTTAATGGTCAATGTCACCGGCTCCGAAGTGATCTTGAGACCGGGAATCGTAATGCAGCCGGTGGCGTCAGCCTTGGTCTCTCCGCTGGCGGTGCCGAATGTCCATTTGACTGTTTCGCCGGGGGCGACCTTTAGCATCTGCAGCCGCCGCAAGCTGACGTCTGCCGTGGCCTCAGAGGGAATCTTGAAGGTGGTCTTGAGTTCCGACGGGGCGATGAGGAACAGTGAGATCTCCATCGAACTCGGTGTGTCTGAGATGTTCTTCCAACGGAAGAACGCGTTGATCTGGCCGGATTTCTTAACGGTCAGCTGATCTGGCCACGGCAAGGCATCATTCGTTGAGGCGTTGGTAAATACAGGGTAGGCCTCGTTCTTTTTCACGTTGAGCCAGTCGAACGAATTGATCAGGTCATTGACCTTCATGATTTGTTCGTGATTGTTCGCGTGGCCGAAGGGACCCCAATAGAAGAACAACGGGTACTTCCGTTCGTTCATCACCTTGGCATAAAAGTCGTGGCCTTTCGACCACCCATCGTTGGGAGCCGAATAATCCACCACGATGGGAGGGTCGGGGATTTTCACATCCGCAGGGACAGTTGGTGACGTGAAGTACATGCGGTTGGAAACATGTTCGACCTTGGCGGGGACGTTGGCCTTGATCGCGGCGAAAACGTCTCCATGCCGCATGCCGATGCCGAGTGTCCCGCTGCCGCCCATGGAGTTGCCCGCGAGATAGACTCGGTTTTCGTCGATGCCGTATTGTTTGATCACCCACTTGACCGTGTCGATGACTCGCTTGTCCGTGGGACTGACTTCCGCGTTTTGATACTTATTGCCGCCCCACCACCAGTCTCCCTTGTTGGCCTTACAATCAAGGTAGAGCGCATAGAAATCGGCCGGCGCATGATAGATATCGTGGTTGCCGACTTTGTCCGTGCAGGCCAGGCACGAGTTGACATCATGTCCCGCCGAATGCAGCACGACATACAGCGGAGCGTTCGAGCGTGCCTGCTTGGGATGGAGCACCAGGAACGTATCGGTTTGAGGCGCGGAGTAACCCCATTCCGCTTTCGTTCCGTGCTGGAAGACTTCCAGCTTACGCTCCGTGAAGACGGACTCCTTGTGCCGTTCGGGGGGCCATGTCATCGTATCGGCCCCGGCCGCAGTGCCGAACGCGAATGCCAGACCCACCAATACCAACATCATCGTTGTCTTCATATCACTCCATTTTTTATTTCGTGCTGAGAACGCCAAGGGGATTTTGGAGCTCATGGTTCATTGATCGATCAAGGCCATTGTTTTGAACCACGAATCATACGAATATTAAGAAATGGCTCACGAAGGGTGATCGACTACAGCCCCTTCGAATGTCGTTTTCAGGACTCCGATTCGTGTCATTTGTGTGATTCGTGGTTCAAAAAGTTGAGATCAGTCGAACCTGGCATTCGAGTCGAGTTTTTTGTTCTTGATACTCCCGACTCAGAGAGTCGGGCAACGGCCTCGTCAAGTCCGTTTGAGTTCCAACCCAGTTAGTGTACAGGTGCTCGTGCCGAACTTGTCGGTCTCGATGCCCATTGCCTGGAGCATGCTCACGTAGAGGTTGCACAACGGCGGCGGGTTATGTGGATCAAACGGCAGATGCTGGCCGTGTCGGAAGCCGCCACCCGCCAGCAGGACGGGCAGGTTCTTCACGCTGTGGCTGCTGCCGTCACCCAGGTTGCTGCCCAGGAACACCGTCGTGCGGTCGAGCAGACTTCCGCCGTCCTCTTGCGATTGCTTGAGCTTGGCGAGCAGATCGCGCAGGGTCTTCATGGTCTCCTGCTCTACGATTTTGAGCTCTTCAAGTTTTCCCGGATCCTTGCCGTGATGCGACAGGTCATGGTGTCCCTTGGTCACACCCGGAATCGGCGGAGCGAATGTCGAGCCGGCGAGCATGATCGTGATGAGCCGCGTCGAATCGGTTTGCAGGGCCAGGTGCGTGACATCAAACAGCAACCGCGTTCGACCGATCAGATCGGCCGCGTTGGGGATGTCCTCGGGTTGCTTGGCATCCACCTTGGGTTTGGGGGTCTTGGTCCAGCCTTCATCAGTGACTAATCGCTGCTCGAGTTCGCGGACACTGGTGAGGTATTCGTCGAGCTTTTCGCGATCGCCAGTACCGAGGTCGGACCGCAGCGATTTTGCTTGATCGCGGACATCATCGAGAATGCTGCGGCCATCCTCCAGCCGACGCACCTGGGACTGGACCTCTTCGGTACTTCCCGCCAGGAACATCCGGGCGAACACGCGCGAGGGTGAGGTGGCCGCGGGGACGAGTGCCCCGGTGCGAGTCCACGATAGGCCGGCACCCTCGCCCGACAGAATCAGGCTGGGGAAACGGGTCTGGCCGCCGATGTGCTCGGCTGCGAATTGGTCGAGTGAAATCGCATTGCGAAAGCCGGGTCGGCCCGCACCTGGCACGCCGGTTAAGAAACTGGCCGAGGCTTGATGGGCGAAGCCAGGACTCATCCCCGCATGTGACAAACCGGAGATGACCGTGAACTGATCACGGTAGTCTTTGAGCAATTCCAAGTAGGGGGTTAGCTCGTAGTCCGCGCCGGTTTTCTCGGGGAAGAAATGGGGAGGATGCAATCCGAGTGGCGTGCAGATACAAACCATTCTGCGGCGTGGCTGAGCGGCACCCGTCGCCGCGCGGGCCAGCGAGAAGGCGTCGAGCCAGGGTAAGGCCAGCGACACACCGGCAGTACGCAGAAAACGCCTTCGATTGAATTGCATGGAATAATCCCTGGTGCGCTATCACGACTATTTGCTTTGAAAAACGGGGCTTTGCACGATCTCATGAACCAATGATCTGAAGCCGTATTGCTTGTCGCGGACGCGGTTGACGATGGCCTCGATCTCTGGCCGGTCGGTTGTCGTGGGGGCCGCGCCCGTGCCATAGCTTAGCAGCTTTTCCGCCAGCGCACGGGCCAGTTGGTCCTTATCGGCCAGCAACAGTTGTTTGTATTCGTCGATGTTTTGAAATTTCCGGCCGTCTGGCAGAACGTCGGCTGCGTCAACGGGCGGGCCGTTCATATAGCGCACCCTCCGGCCATTCACGATTGCCGGCTCGCCTTCGCGGACGCTGCGGTAGTGATCCCGCCAGCCACCCATCACGTCGAAGTTCTCCAGGGCAAATCCCGGTGGATCGATTTTCACATGGCAACTGGCGCACTCGCCGATCTCCCGGTGCTTGGCCAGTTGACTGCGGATTGTTGTGGCGCCGCGAATGTCGGGTTCAACGGCTTCGACATCGACGGTCGGCTTCGGCGGCGGTGTCCCCAGGATGCGGTCGAGCACCCAGGCCCCACGCAGGATGGGCGAAGTCGTGGTGCCGTTGGCCGTCACCTTCAACACGCTGGCCATCGTTAAGACTCCACCGCGGTGACTGTCTGGCGGCAGCGTGACCTTGCGGAAGTCCAACCCTTCCACATCGGGGATGCCATAGAGCTTGGCCAGCCTGCCGTTGAGCATGCTGAAGTCGGAGGCCACAAAGTTTGTCAGGCTTAAGTCGTTCTTCAAGACTTCCTCGAAGAACAGGAGCGTCTCCTTGACCATCGATACCTTGAGGATGTCGTCATACTCCGGATAGAGCATGCGTTCGGGCGTCGTATCGTCGATCGCGCGCAGTCCCAGCCACTGACCGGCGAAGTTCTCGGTGAAGGCTTTCGCTTTGGCATCGCTCAGCAACCGTTCGACCTGCTGGCGCAGCACGTCGGGTTCCCGCAGCTTGCGTTGTTCGGCAAGCTGGAGCAGTTCCTCGTCCGGCATGGAGCTCCACAGGAAGTAAGAGAGCCGGCTGGCCAGGGCAAAGTCGTCGAGGGCCGCTGGTCGGACGGGCGGTGTCTTGTCGCTCTGCGGGGTGGCAGGGTTTTCGGTCCCGGTTCTTTCTCGCAGAAACAAGAAATGGGGTGAGACCAGGATGGCTTTCAGACCGACTCGCAACGCTTGCTCAAACGAGTAATTCTGATCCAATCGGACTCGGACTCGATCCAGAAACGGCTTGATGTCATCATCCGTCACAGCCCGTCGAAAGGCCCGGCGCGTGAAGTCCCGGAGAATTCGTTCCGCATCGACCAATGGTTGCTCCGAGACGACTTCTCGGCGGTGGGGAGCGTCGGGAAGCGGGGCGGGGATCTGCTTGAGATTTCCGAAGAGCTGTTGATGGCTGGGGGGCGGCCACGAGTCGAGCAGCGGTCCTTCGATGTCGACCCACTGTACAACCAGGCCGGGTCCCTTATAGTTCTCCGCACCGACTTTTTCGACTTCCGGCGGCAGGGCTCCCAGTCCGTCCGCGACGATCCGAATGCAATTGCGAGCTTCCAGTTGTTCGACGAATTCGACCACGGTTGGTTGATTCGCAGGCACGGAGAAGTAGTCGATCAGACGCTCCTCAGTCACGGCGGTCAGCGTGCCGGCAACCACATGAAAATTGAGCGGCTTGTCGCTTTGCATGCCATAGCCCGAAATGCGAAAGCGATACTTGCCGCGCTCGCGAGTCCGAAAGTTCCACAGCGTGACCTGAATGTTGGCCGAAACCCACGAGCTAAAGATCGCCACGCCGTCGTCCACGTGGCGATACACGCTGCCGGTGGGCTTGACACTTTTTTCTTCCTTAATGTCGAAGCGTCTGTTGATGATGTTGGGTCGCGGACCGCTGGCAATGGCGGCGTCCAAAACGCGGTCGGCGGCTTCGAGGTAGTTCTCCATCAGATAGGACGAGACGTGCAGGGCGTCGGCGTTGTTGTCGAAGCCGTTGGTTGACGTATCCAGGGGCAGCAGGTCCTTCAAGTCGACTTCGACCTTGAGCAAGTCGCGCACGGTGTTCGCGTACTCGGCACGATTCAGCCGCCGCAAGACCACCCTGCCCTGCGCGGCCTGCCGGGCCGATTCTTCGGTGGCTGCTCGTCCGCTGATCCAATCGACTAAAGTCTGGACTTCCGGGGCTGGAGGTCGGGGCTTGGCTTTCGGCGGCATGGTGCCCGCTTTAATCTGCTCGAGCACGGCCAGCCACCGCTGTCGGTTCTCCTTGTCGGCAAAGTCCTGCGAGAGATTTTCCAGGAGGAAGTTGCCCTTGGGCTTGGGGCCCATGTGGCATGCCTGGCAGTGCTGTGTTAAGAACTTCTGGGTAGAGTCGTCGAGCGGCTTGACTGTGGGATCGGCAGCCCGTGCGGTCAATCCGCTCAGCCCCAGGCTACCACCAACAACGCCGGCGATCAGGACGCTCAGCCATGTTCTGCAGCCGTTGCTCAGACGCATTTCCCGCCGTGAGCGGATTCGGATCGGTGGCGTGTGCTGGGTGGTCATATTCCCGTCGTACCTTGATAGAACCGATCCAACCGTGCGATGATCTTCATTCTGACTACACCGACACCTCGCGTCCAGCGCGGAATGGTTCCTGAGGGCCAAAGTCGCTTTCACGCTCCGCGTGAAGGCTACTTTGCCTGCGATCGCCAATTTAAGGTCAACGCGTATGCACTCTCATCACAATCAGGTTTCCATCAGTTTGCTGTCGGTGACTCTGTTGTTGCTGGCGCTTCCAGTCTGGGCCGAAGTCATCTGGCGAGGGGATTTTGAAACCGGCACCACCGAGCAGTGGCGAGGTGCTCCCAAGACCGACAGCGTCAAGGTCGTGACCGAACCTGTGCGGGCCGGTAAGTACGCCTTGCGAATCGACGGGACCAACGCGGCGCAACGCGGAAAGCTGGATCGGATCGAGTTTCAACATCAACCCACACCACCCGGGACGGCCGAAGGGACCGAACGTTATTTCGGCTGGAGTGTCTTCCTGCCGCAAAAGCTCACGGACGATTTTCACTCGGTCGGGTATTTCGAAACCAGAAATAGCTGGCGTCAATTGATGTCGTTCGAGGCTCACGGTGAGGATCTTGTTTACAGCACGCGCGTTCCCTATGCGCGCCGCTGGACGGGGAAGGGAAAGCTCACCCCCGGCCGCTGGCACGATTTTGCGGTTCACGTCTTGTGGTCGCGCGATCCCGCCAAGGGCTTCGTCGAAGTCTGGTTCGACGGCGAACAAGTCGTGCCGCGCGCAATGACCGCCACGTTACTCGACGAAAATGTGGCGTTCTTCCAGATCGGATTAATGCGTGACACGATCGAAGTTCCGGAGACGATCGTCTTCGACCACGTGATCGAGGCGACCACGCTGGCTGAGGTCATGCTGCCACGGCTCATCGAGAAGGATTAGTTCGGATCACGCCTGAGTTGATCGGGTATTCGCGTGACATCGGGCGGGCTGTCGTCTATGTTACGGACGGCCTTGTCGCTCGATGCTCGTTGATAGGAGGTTCGCATGTTTCGCATATTTGCTGTCAGTCTGCTGATGTCCGGAGTGTTGTTGCTCGGTGAAGAGCCGAAGGCTGCGAAGCTGGCCGCTCCGGAAGACTGGGGGGGCGAAACGATTGCGCTGCCTCCTGGGTTTGCTCCGGATATGAAGTTGAAAGGGTTTGAACATATTCGGTTTGCACCCGGGATGATGAAACCGGCGTCGGATTCTTTCTTCTGCTATGCGTTTGTGTTCGAACTGCAGCCGAAGCCGGAGCTGACGGATGCGGTTGTCAAAGAGGAGTTCTTGAAATACTTTCGAGGTCTGTGCAAGACCGTGCTCAATGGGAAGCTTCCGGATGTCGATCCGGCCGAGTTTACGCTGGAACTGCAACGCGCCAAATCCGACACAGCGCCTGCCGCGAACGAAAAAGCTGCGGATGTGCCGACTCAGTACGCCGGCACGCTCAATTGGGTCGAACCGTTCGCGACGCAGAAGCCACAGAAGCTGAACCTGGAGATTCGGACCTGGGCCAGGAACGATCGCAACTACGTTTTTGCGTGTGTCTCACCTCAGGCCCGCGACGCGGCGATCTGGAAACAATTGCACGCCATACGCGATGACTATTTGAAGAAGCCAGCGAAATAAACGACGAGAACGGTTCGCCTGCACCTCGTGCTCTGCGATGCCGCGAGCGTGTTTGAGATGGGAGGGCGAGGGACCCAGAGGGTACCCCGCCGAGCCTAATACGAGCTTTAGCTCGGCGACCGCCGGAGGCATTATACGGGGCCTCCGGCGGACGCCGACCTGCGGTCGTATTAGGCTCGGCGGGAGCCTCGCCCTCCCAATTAACTGGCCTTTCAATCACTCTCTCGGGCTCACTTTTTCTCTTCAATGGACCATAAATTAGTGAACGTGCGCAGGAAGATTTGGCCATTGGAGATTGCCAGCGAGGAGTTCGTGGATTCTCCGCCGCCCAGCTTGTTCACGGCCAGCAGCTCATAGGTGGGACTCGCGGCGAAGACGAGTGTTTCGCCGTTGCGCATGAGCACGTAGAGTCTGCCGTCAGCCTGGACCATCGAGCCCCAGGTGTTGGTGCCGCTGCCTGGCCGCTGGCTGACTTTCCATAGCTCTTCGCCAGATTGCAGGTTGTAGCAGCGCGGCACTCCATTCTCGTCAACGATATAAACGTGTCCGTTAATGACCATGCCTGATCCGACCCGTTGCGTGTTCTTGGGATGCAACCAAAGTCGGTCAGCCGTAATGTCGCCTCTGCCACCGAGCTTCACGGCCAGAGCCGAGCCGCCGTACCCCGCCATGCCTACTGCGACTCCTTCGCCGTACAGGGGCGACGTATAACAATAACTGTTCAGACCCTGACACTTCCAAATCTCCTTGCCGGTCTCCGGGTCGAAGCCATACAGAAAGCCGGTTTGATCGTCAGGCTGGCCTTTCACATCTTTCGAATAGCCCACGATGAGCTGGTCCTTCTCATTCACCTTGGCGATGAGTGGCGTGGACCACGAGCCATAGCTTTGATCCTGTTCCCAGGCGGTCTCGCCCGTTTTCTTATTCACCGCCAGCAGAAAGTTGCGTCCCTTGGTTTCGTTCGGTCCGCACCAGAGAATCGCCAATTCACCATAGAGCACGGGTGACGCTCCGTTGCCGAAGGCGTGCTCCCATTTGCCCAGGTCAGTCCGTTTCCACAGTTCCTTGCCGTCGAAGTCATAGCAATACATCCCCGCGGAGCCGAAACTGACAATGGCCCGCTCGCCATCCAGCACCGGTGAAGCGTTGCCATACCAACTCGGGTCCCAGTTTCTTTCGGGCTCGGTATAAGCGACGTCGGTCTGCCACAGCAACTTGCCATCGGCCCGGGCGAAGCACAGGAGGCTGCGTTGCGAGCCTCCCTTGTTGGCCTGGGTCAGGAAGATCTTGTCGCCCCAGATGACAGGGGTCGAGTTCCCCGGATTCGCCAACGGCACTTTCCACTTGACGTTTTCCTTGTCGCTCCAGGTCAGGGGGATGTTCTTCTCTTCGCAGAAGCCCTGCCCGGTGGGGCCTCGCCAGGCCGGCCAATCCGCGGCCAACACGGGCGCGCTGAGGACGACAAGAATGAGCAGTGTTGCGAATCGCGTCAGCATGTTCATTTTGTACTTTCTATTGAAGACGTGAAGGCACGCATCTCGAGAACAAGCCTGAGTCTAATCGTGGCCTAACCGAGTCACAAGCACGGGAGCTATAGCGTATTAACTTTAGGTTTGCGTGCGACGAATATGGCGCGATGGGTCGCCCAGATTCTGGAATCTAGGTGAGCGGAGCGAACAAGAGGTTGGTTGTTTGGCGGCTGGCTCGCCTGGTCGATATTTTTCTGGCGCGCCTTCTTTGAACTCTTCGACTTCTTTGACCTCTTCGAATGCCCAAGTGCCCCCGTGGCCGACGCTGCTAGCGTCGGCGGCCACAGAAGTTGGCAGCGTCTGCCACTGGAGCTGGATTCGGATTGTTACGCCGTGACTTCTTTGAACTCTTTGATTTCTTTGAATTCTTCACCCACCAGAAATCAGGCGAGCCGGGTGCCGTGAGGCCCCGGACCGGTATCGGCGTCGAAATCGGTCCGGGGCCTCACGGCACCCGGTTCGCCTGGTCGATATTTTCTGGCGTGACTTCTTTGAACTCTTCGACTTCTTTGACCGCTTCGAATGCCAGGAGTGCCTCCGTGCTCGACGCTGCTAGCGTCGGCGGCCACAGACGCTGGCAGCGTCTGCCACGGGAGTCGAATCTGGAGCTTAAGGTCGCGACTTCTTCGACTTCTTCGACTTCTTCGACTTCTTCAATCTGTCTTTAATCTACTCTCAACTCACGCAGATCTACTCTCCCACCGCAGGCGCACCGTGTGCGCCCTCGAACTGTCAAGTCGATTGTTGCGCGAACCGTGGGCTAGCGCCCAACTCACCGGTACAGCTTCTCAGGTACGTTTAATTCGTGTTTCCTGAGACAACCCTCTTTAGCACCGAGCACCCTTTCATTGTACAACGGGGCGTTAATCTCGCCAAAATGACACGCCCCTAGCGCTTTGTCACAACTTAATTTGCGGCTCGGCGTGCTGGGAGGGCGAGGCTCCCGCCGAGCCTAAACACGAGCTTTAGCTCGGCGACCGCCGGAGGCCGTTACTGGAGCCTCCGGCGGTCGCCGACCTGCGGTCGTCTTAGGCTCGGCAGGAGCCTCGCCCTCCCATCTGTTTCAACCCGTCTTTTTAGCGTGGACAACGCCCCTAGCGCAGCCACCGCGGTCCACGTAGTCGAATTCGTGCCGCTGCATCGGGGCGGCGCTGGTCGTCAACCCGACGTAGCCAACCGTATTGAAGACGCAGCAATTACATTGAACGCAGTATGCCGAACCGAAACGCGCATGCTCTCCGAGTCGGTAGTCTGCGTTTCGAGAATCTCCCGACTCAGTGAAATGTCCGACTGCGACTTCAAGCCTTATTCGCAACGATGGTATCCGACTTGCTGAACCCGTCCGCATTCACTGTGAACCGGACCACTCGTGAAGTGCTCGCGGAGCGTTTCGTTGTTTGCAATCCGATGCGCTGCATAACGGCTTGCACCGAATCTGCGGAGGCACTCGAGCTGAATGTGATTTGCAATGCCTGTCCGCTGCCACCTCCCGAGAGTCGGGCGACTTCGACTCCATTGATGCGAACGTGCTTGCCGCGAATTTCGACCGTGCCACCGCTCGTCACGACAAATCGATCGCCGCGGCCGGCTCCCGACGTGATGCTTGTCGTCAGCACGGCATTCGCAAACGTGACTGCCGGGTCAACGTTCACTAAGTCGGCGGTCGTATCCAGCGGAGTGACGTTCTGAACTTGAGTCGCGATGATCCCGGGGTCGTCGGACAACGCGACGTCGAAGCCAGTCGAGGCCTCGGCGACTGTCAGGTTGAATGTCCCGACATTGCTGTCGTGCGATCCATCATTCGCCTTGAATTCGAACGAGTCTGGTCCGACATAGTTCGTAGCAGGGGTATAAACAAAGGTCCCATCCGGACTGAGGATGAGTGTCCCGTGAGTCGGTTGCGTAACGATGGCGAAGGTCAGCGGATCGCCCTCGGCGTCCACCGACAAAGCCGATACGGAGCCGTCAAAAGCGACGTTGGAGACGACAGATCCCGTTCCCGTGCTGACGATCGGGGCCGCGCTCGCTGCGGCCTGAACGCGGACAATCACCGCAGCCGACGAACTGCTCGCGGTGCCGTCGTTGACTTTGAAGGTAAAGAAATCGTTGCCCACATATCCGGCGTTGGGTGTGTAGACGTAGTGACCATTGGTGTCGAGGGCAATTGTCCCATGGGCGGGAGTCGTGGTGCCGATCAGGAACGTCAAGGGATCGCCGTCCGCATCGGAGCCCGTCAGAGTTCCAGTCAGTGCGGTCCCGACCGTGGTCGTGATCGTGGCCGGATTCGCCACGGGAATGGTGTTGATTGCGTCGACGACCTGGATAGAGATTGTCGCCGGTGAGCTATCCACGGTCCCGTCATTCACCTTAAACGAGAAGGAGTCGCCGCCGGTGTATCCCGTATTGGGCGTGTAGGTAAATGTCCCATTCGTATGGATCACCACCGTGCCATGCGTGGCGGACGTACTGCCCGGCGCGAAGGTCAAGGTATTGCCATCGACATCGGTGCCCGTCAGCGTTCCGGAATACTGCGTATTGAAGAAGACATTGATGTTGGCGGCGACCGCGACGGGAGCTCGATTGGCGACGGCCGTCACGTGGACTGCCACCGTGGCATTAGCACTATCCACCGTTCCGTCGTTGACTCGGAACGAGAATGCATCGCTGCCTGTGTAACCCGTTGCTGGCGTGTAGGTAAATGTGCCGTTCGAATGGATGATCACGGTGCCATGTGCTGCGGAGATGTTGCCAGCCAGGAAGGTTAAGGTGTCGCCGTCCGCATCGGTGCCGTTCAATGCGCCGAAATACTGCGTATTGAGGACAACATTAATGCTGGCCGGCGTGGCGACGGGGGCCGTATTTGCGGGTGCAACCTGCACGGAAATCGTGGCATCGGCGCTGTTGGTGGTGCCGTCATTCACTTTGAACGAGAAGGAATCGCTGCCGGTGTAGCCCGTATTCGGCGTGTATGTGAAACCGCCATTCGTGTTGATCACCACGGTACCATGTGCGGCGGACGTGCTGCCGGCGGTGAAGGTTAAAACATTGCCATCGGCGTCGCTGCCGGTCAGCGTGCCGGAGTACAGAGTGTTAAGGACAACACTAATGTTGGCGGGATTCGCGATAGGAGCATGATTGACGGGGCCTGCGACCTGGACCGAAACCAGGGCGTCGGCGCTATTGACAGTGCCATCATTGACCTTGAACGAGAACGAATCACTGCCGATGTAATTCGTCGCTGGAGTGTAGGTGAAGGTCCCGATCGAAGTGATCTGCACGGTGCCGTGTGCGGCGAATGTACTACCTAACGAGAAGGTCAAAGGATCGCCGTCGACATCGGTCCCGGTCAGCGTGCCAGAATAGGGAGTGCTGAATACGACATGGATGCTGGTGGCCGTGGCGACAGGTGGCGTGTTGCTGGCCGTCACTTGGACCGCAACCGTGGCGTCGGCACTATTGACGGTGCCGTCATTGACCTTGAATGAGAACGAATCGGTGCCGACATAACCCGTGTTGGGCGTGTAGGTAAAGTTGCCGGCGGGGTTGATCACCACGATGCCATGTGCGGCAGCCGTGCTGCCCGCCGCGAAGGTCAGGCTGTTTCCGTCAGCATCGGTCCCGGTCAAGATGCCTGAATAGGTCGTGTTGAGAACCGTATGAATGCTGGTGGCCGTCGCGACGGGAGGATGATTCACTCCCGTCGAAACTTGGATCGAAATCAGACCATCGGCGCTGTTGACGGTACCATCATTCACCTTGAATGAGAACGCATCACTGCCGAGGTACCCGGTATTCGGGGTGTAGGTGAAGGTTCCGTTCGAGGCAATTTGCACCGTACCATGTGAGGCCGCCGTGCTACCCGCTGCGAACGTCAAGGTGTCGCCATCAGCATCCGTTCCGCTCAATGTCCCGACATATTGCGTGTTGAGCGCGACGCCGATGGTGACCGATGTCGCGACCGGAGCATGATTGACGGGGGCGGTGACCTGGACCGAAACCAGGGCATCGGCACTATAGACGAACCCATCGTTGACCTTGAACGAGAACGAATCGCTGCCGATGTAACCCGCAGTCGGAGTGTAGGTGAAGCTGCCGTTGGTGTTGATCAGCACGGTGCCGTGAAGGGCAGAAGTACTGCCAGCGGCGAAGGTCAGAGTGTTACCGTCGGCATCAAAACCTGTCAGCGTGCCGGAATAGGAAGTATTGGCAACGACGCTAAAACTGGTCGCGTTAGCGACGGGAGCGCGATTCGCGGGGGCCACTTGAACCGTCACCGTGGCATTGGCACTATCGGCGATGCCATCATTGACCTTGAACGAGAACGAATCACTGCCGGAGTAACCCGCGTTCGGAGTGTAAGTAAACGTCCCGCTGGGACTGATCCCCACGGTGCCATGCGCGGCGGACGTGCTGCCCGCTGCAAACGTCAAGGAATCGCCATCCGCATCGGTCCCCGTCAACGTACCGATAAATGTCGTGTTAAACACCACCTGAATGGTCGTGGCAGTGGCGACTGGGGCATGATTCACGCGTGCCGCGACCTGGACCGCAACCGTGGCGTTCGCACTATTGACTGTCCCGTCATTCACGATGAATGAGAAGGCGTCGTTACCGCTATAACCGGTGTTCGGCGTGTAGGTAAAAGTCCCGTCGGAATTGATCACCACGGTACCGTGAGCCGCGGCTGTCGTACCGGCCGCAAACGTCAATGTATCGCCGTCAGCATCAGTGCCGGAGAGCGTTCCGGAGTATTGCGTGTTGAACGTGACGCTGATGTTCGCGGGTGTGGCGACCGGCGCCCGATTCGGGAGAGCGACCTGCACAGAAACTGTGGCATCAGCACTATTGACGGTGCCGTCATTCACCTTGAATGAGAACGAATCACTGCCGGTGTAACCGGTATTGGGCGTGTAGGTAAATGCGCCGCTGGTGGTGATCTGCACAATGCCGTGTGCCGCGAGCGTACTGCCCTGCGAAAACGTCAGCGTGTCGCCATTCACGTCGGTCCCTGCCAATTGGCCGGAGTACGTTGTGTTCAAGATGGCTTTAATACTCTGCGGGGTCGCCACGGGCGCCGTGTTCGTGGAGTCCACATGCACGGTCACCGTGGCATCGGCACTATTGACGGTGCCGTCATTCACTTTAAAGGAGAACGCATCGTTCCCGGTGTATCCCGTGTTCGGCGTGTAGGTAAATGCGCCGGCAGTGGTGATCTGCACAATGCCGTGTGCCGCGAGCGTACTGCCCTGAGAAAATGCCAATGAATCACCATCGGCGTCGGTCCCCGCCAATTGCCCGGAGTACGTGGTATTCAAGATAGCATTAATCGTGACCGCCGTGGCCACCGGTGCCGAGTTCACGTGCGCGGCGACGGTCACGGAAACGGTGGCGTCGGCGCTGTTGACGGTCCCATCATTCACCTTGAACGAGAACGAGTCGCTGCCACTGTAGCCCGTCGTTGGCGTGTAGGTGAAAGTCCCGTTCGAATTGATCACCACCGTCCCATGAGCGGCGGCCGTGCTGCCCGCCGAGAACGTCAAGGTGTTGCTGTCGGCGTCGGTGCCTGTCAAAGTCCCGGAATACTGCGTGTTGAAAGTGACATTAATACTTTGGGGCGTCGCCACAGGTGCATGATTGACGGCAGTCGCCACCGTGACCGAAACCGTCGCGTTCGCACTATTGACTGTCCCATCATTCACTTTGAACGAGAACGAGTCGCTACCGCTATAACCCGTAGTGGGTTTATAAGTGAACGTCCCGTTGGAGTTAATCACCACGGTCCCGTGGGCGGCGGCGGTATTGCCGGCGAGGAAGGTCAAGCTGTTACCGTCGGAATCGGTGCCAGCCAATGTTCCAGAATACTGCGTGTTGAAGACGACATTGATGCTTTGAGGAGTCGCCACCGGTGCGTGATTGACGCCCGCGGCCACGGTGACTGAAACTGTCGCGTTCGCACTATTGACGGTCCCGTCATTCACTTTGAACGTGAAGGAGTCACTACCGCTGTAACCTGTCGCCGGTGTGTAGCTGAATGTTCCGTTGGAATTGATCACCACCGTCCCGTGGGCTGCGGCCGTGTTGCCGGCGAGGAAGGTCAAGCTGTCGCCGTCCGCATCGGTGCCTGACAGCGTGCCGTTAAACTTGGTGTTGAAGGTGACATTGATACTAGTCGCCGTCGCCACAGGTGCATGATTGGGGGCTGCCGCGACCGTGACCGAAACCAGGGCATCGGCACTATTCACCGTGCCATCGTTCACATGGAACGAGAATGAATCGCTGCCCGAATAGCCGGTCGTCGGAGAATAGGTAAACGTACCATTCGTATTAATCGTGACGGTCCCATGTGCGGCCGCCTTGCTGCCGGCGGCGTAAGTCAGCGAATCGCCATCGGCGTCACTCCCGGACAAGCCGCCGCCGAACGTCGTGTTGAATCCCACGTTGATACTGATCGCATTGGCAACCGGCGTGGCATTGCCCGTCGATGCAACCTGGATCGACACGAGCCCATCGGTCGTGCTGCTGAAGACACCGTCGCTCGCGGTGAACGAGAATGAGTCCGCGCCGACATAGCCCACGTTGGGCGTATAGGTGAAATTCCCGTTGAGAGCGATCGAGACGGTGCCATGTGCGGCCACCGTGCTGCCCTGATTGTAGGTCAGGGGATCATTATCCGGGTCGACGGCACTGACACTACCGGCAAACACAGTGTCCTGAGTGGCATTGATGCTGATGGACGTCGGGACCGGCGCGTGGTTGGATCCGGGTCCGACATTAACCCTGACGAGTGCATCGGCGCTGGTGGTGGTGCCGTCATCGACATTGAATGAGAACGTGTCCGGGCCGTTGTATCCCGGACCGGGTGTGTAAGTAAAAGAACCGTCCGAACCAATGGAGACCGTACCATGGCTCGCGGACGTGCTGCCCGCAGCAAACGTCAGTGAGTCACCCTCGGGGTCCGTTCCGGAAAGTCCGCCGACGAAGGCTGTATCAGTCGCGACATTGATGACGAGAGGATCTGCGACAGGACCTTCATTGGTGGTACCAACTGTGATTGTCACTCGGGCGGGACTGGCACTGTTCTCATTGTCCACGGAGTCGCGTGCATAATAAGTAAAGGAGTCTATTCCCGTGAAACCGGTCGCGGGAGTGTATGCGAAGGTCCCGTTGCCGGACAAAGTCAGCGTCCCGTGGGACACGCCACTGGCGAACACCGCCTGGTCGATCGTATCGCCGTCGGCGTCGGTGTCATTCGCGAGGACGGTACTTCCATTTAAGGTCGTATCACCGGCAACTTGATAGGCGTCATCATTGGCGACCGGCAAGTTCGCCGTGAGGAGTGTGCGATCTTCCAAGCCTTCAATGGCCAGCATCTTCCTGCGACGTGAACGACGGAGGGGCTGCCGACCAAATTGACAAACCTCGTTAATCCACTTCATCCAGGAAAAGTTCGCCATGATTTGCTTCTTTATGATGCGGTATTGAACACTACGTGTTGTATTGAGCCTCACGCCCGACGGCGAATTGACACGTGTGGCAGCTCGGACGGTCGACTGCGCGATCACGATCGGCGATCGCGTGGCGAATCCGATGCTGTCAATTGCAGACTGTTTCGGTGACGCGGCCCGTATTGGAATCGATCCCAGCGTGAACTGATCACTGGGAATTCACTCTGTTGTCTTACAGTCCATCAGGTCTTGCCCTGTGCGATCAGTGAATCGTGCGAAGGAATCAGCTTATGCCAATGGAACGCGGTCCAGATCGCCTAATCGGACAACTGAGCGGTCAACTGAGCGGTCACGCTCACCAACGCTGGGCGTCCCGAGTATTACGTACAATCGTGCGAGTGAGGCTGCGGCGTTCGGTTTTTCGTGGATCTGTTGCGGCCCGCCAGGCAGATATCTTGCCACAATGTCTTCAAGTTGTGCCGCTTTATCGACAGAATCAAGTGCAATTTGAAGCGGGTTTCATCATTGAGTCGAAAATTGAGCAATTGATATGCCTTAACATCAGGTATTGCTGATTCTGCTGACGGATCACTAGAAATTCGATCAGCTTGAGGCGGAAGCCTGTTGGCTGACTCAGTTAGAGATGCGAAATCTGGGGTCGGAGTGTGCCAGGAATTCGGTGACCGTGGGCGAGAATCAGGAAAGACGCGAACTCAGTCGGGATGCCACATGGGAGGGCGAGGCTCCCGCCGAGCCTACCACGAGCTTTAGCTCGGCGTCCGCCGGAGGCATCGCACGGGGCCTCCGGCGGACGCCGACCTGCGGTCGTATTAGGCTCGGCGGGAGCCTCGCCCTCCCACCAATCAGCGAATCGCTGAGAGCGCCCGGTCTTCGATCGTTTTGAGACGCGGGTCGTCGGGAGGTGCGGACCCCGTGATGAGGAGGCTGGCTTCGCGGTAGAGCAGCTGGCACTCGATCCAGTCGAACCAGGGGACCGGAGTTTCGCCGACGGGGCTGTCCAGCATGGAGGTCAGCCAGTCGTCGATGGTTTGTTTTGTTGTCTCCAATGCCTCGCGAGCTGCCTCGCTTTTTCCGGCGCGATGATAGGCCATGGCCAGGACGGGGTAGCAGACCGCGCGGCCCGGCCAGCCTCGATCTTCCGACAGTGATTCGTCCAGACGCTGCATCGCTTGTTCATAATTCCCAGCGCGGTAATGGGCCAGCCCGGTGACATAGAGGACAGCGCCCCGTGGTAATGACGTACCGAACTGCCCGCCCGCTCGCGGCCCGCCCGGTCCGCCGGGGGGTGGGGGCGGATGGCCGTGGTCTCCGAAGCCGAAGCCGTGGCCACCGCGGTGCTTCTCATCGGAGCGGCCTGGTCCGCCTGGTCCTCCGGGGCCTCCTGGCCCGCCGGGGCCATGAGTGCGGCCAAACACGCCTGGAGGCGGACCAAATCCCGGTCGATCGCCGCCGTGAGAATCTTTGTTTGAAGCCAGAGACGCCTCCGCCCATTTGGCCAACTGCTGTGGATCCACAATGGGTTGTGTCGCGAATACGCAACTCCGGATCGCCGACGCTGAAGGAGTCTCGGACGCCGCGGATTTCTGTTCGAGCATCCCCAGGCAAACTGAACGGAAGGCTGCGTCCTGATGAGCGAATAAGAGGAGCTGCGGAACGCCCCACCATTCTGCGCCGGAAACCGGTGCCTCCAGTTTTAACGCCTGCGCATAGTCCTCCGCGGCGGCCTGCCACAGTCCGAGTCGGACCTGCATGGCCCCTCGTTCAATCCAGACGTGGTAGTAGTTCGGCAGTAAGTCGGTCGCCCGTTTGTAGTCGGCCGATGCAGCCGGCCAGCGGCCCGCATCGGCATGGGCTCGGCCGCTGGCCAGCAAGACATTGGCATCTTTGAGCCGTCCGACGAATGATTCCAATTCTCTGCGTGCCGCAACGGCTCGACTGGCCTGCCAGACGCTGAGCCCCGTCCCGACCATCATGGCCAATACCACCAATGAAGCGGCCGTAAGCGTCACTTTGTGGCGCAGAGTAAACTTGGTGAATCGATACCAGCGGGACGGCGGGCGCGCTTCGATCGGTTCGTTATCGAGATGTCGTCGAATATCCGTCGCCAGGGCGCTCGCGGTTTCGTACCGGCGTGAGCGTTCTTTCTCGACCGCCTTCATGACGATCCAATCCAGATCCCCACGGACCAGCGCTGTGAGTTGCGGCGATGTCACACGGCGATTTGCCGACACAGTCGACAGCGAGGCCGCCAGCGTGCTGAGGCGGGTGCTCGGGCTGGGTAGCTCTTCCTCGCGGATGATGCGCCGCAGCTCATCGTAGTTGGCCGTTTTCAACCGCTTTTTGTCATAGGGACTCGTCCCTGTCAGGAGTTCGTAGAGGACCATTCCCAGCGAATAGACGTCGCTGCGGGTGTCGACATCGAGCGAATTCATCTCGGCTTGCTCGGGACTCATATACATCGGTGTCCCGATCATTTGCGAGAACCGCGTATAGATGGTCTTGTCGGTCAGAGGCTCGTTGATGACGTGTGAGATCGCCTTGGCCACTCCAAAGTCGATCACCTTGGCGACAGGCGTCGCATCGTGCAGCGAGACCATCACATTGGACGGCTTGAGGTCGCGATGGATGACCCCTTTCTGGTGCGCATGTTGGACGGCCTGGCAGACGGTGATGAACAGCTCCAGTCGCTGCGGGATGGAGAGTTGTTGTTGCTCGCAGAAGTCGGTAATCGAGACTCCGCGGACCAGTTCCATCACGAAGAACGGATGTCCGTCGGACGTCGTGCCGGCGTCGAAAACCCGGGCAATGTGGGGGTGATCCATCATCGCCAAGGCCTGCCGTTCGGCCTCAAAGCGCGCCAGGATCTCTCCCGAGTCATCCCAATGTTTCAGCACTTTAACGGCCACCTGGCGGCGGACGGGGTGCTGTTGCTGAGCGACAAAAACCTGGCCGAACCCACCCTCGCCGATTTGCTCCATGAGGCGGTAGTTCCCGGCCGACTCGCCTGCGCCTTCGCCGGCCAATTCGGAACCGACCTGGGGGGACTCACGCTTTTGAGCCGTCATTTCGTCGTCGACTTGCTGGCGCAGATTCGCACACGGCACCAGCGGCTGGTCGAGCAAATTCGTTTGCTGACCGTGAGCCGCGAGCAGTTCGTCGATGGACGCGCGCAGAGATTGGTCGTCACCGCAGGCTTCGGCCAGGTAGGCTTGTCTGTCCGCAGCGGTTTCTAAGTCCAGTGCTGACAGGAAGATCTGCTTTTCGCGACTGACGGGCATGGTTGAATTCAATATTACGGTTAATGGGGGCGGGCTCGTGCCAAGCGTTCCAGTTTTCCTAACTCAAAGTGTGAGGAAAAGGGGAATAAAATCTCACGCAAAGGCGCCAAGGCGCAAAGAATTCATCCCTTCGTTCTTTGCGCCTTTGCGTGAGATTATTCTTCTTGCATTCATCAATACGGCGAGAATCAAAAGTCAGTGCGTTCTACTTTGACTCTCCGAGTCGGGTGGTCTTTGATTTCATGCTCCCGACTCAGAGAGTCAGGCTACAGGACGGCTCGGCGGAGCCTCGCCTTCTCTAAATCAAGATGCGAAATTCGCTCGTCGAGTGTGCCAATTTTGTGCCCGCCGGGCCCTTAATCGCGGTTCATTTCACGTTTGAGCCACGCGCGGGCGTAGCTCCAATGTCGGTTGGCCGTTCGTAGCGAGATGCCCAACGCCGCCGCGGCTTCCTCCATTGTGAGACCTCCAAAGTAACGGAGCATCACCAGTTTGAAGGACTCCGGATCCTCGATTTCCAACTTTTCCAAGGCGGAATTGAGCGTTAGCAACGAATCGGGAGATTCAGGATCCTCTTGAGCGACATCTTCCGAGAATTCCACGCGCAGTCGACCGCTGCCCCGCTTTAAGCTGGCCTTGCGGCGTGCGGCCTCAATCAGAATCCGCCGCATGGCCTCGGCTGCTGCCGCGTAGAAATGTCCCCGGTTTTCCCACTTGGGAGCTGCGGCGTCGCCGACTAGCCGCAGGTAGGCTTCGTGGACCAGGGCGGTTGGCTGCAGGGTATGCTCGGGAGCTTCGTGGGCCATTTTTTGCCGGGCCAGGCGGTGCAGTTCCTCATACACGAGAGGCAGCAGCCGCTCCGACGCGCCGGAATCCCCCTGCTCCAATGATTCGAGCAACAGCGTCACATTTCGGTCTGTCATCTCGGTGAACACCGCCTGGACATGGCTTGCGAGGGCGAGCAGAGAATACGGTTGGTCATTGTGGCAGATAATCTGAGGACAATCCACGGAAAATATCGGGTGCAACCTCCAATTGGGAGGGCGAGGCTGGGCTGGCGAAAATAGGTCATTGACAGGGTTTGTTGTTCTTCCGATTTTTGTTGCGTAACGATCAGTGGTTTTCAGCCCCCAAGGGGCGAACTAGGCCAGCCCAGGGCATCGCCCTGGGTAAACTCGCAAGAGAGCATTCCAAGCCCTGAAGGGGCGCACTAGCATGGGCCTAGTACGCCCCTTCAGGGCTCCAATTCAATAATTTGACCTGCAACCCAGGGCGATACCCTGGGCTGGCCTAGTTCGCCCCGTTGGGGCTTAGGAGCCTCGCCCTCCCAGCGATAAGACGACGCTGCACGATTAGAACTATCCCGTACTTTGCCTGTTTCGCTATACTCCGCACAGGTTTCCGCCTCACGGGAGAGGCGCATTGGTAATTGGCACTCCAGGATGAGTCGATAATGGCGCAAATCAAGACCGCAGCACAGATGTCGCTGCATGAAAAATTGACTGGGCTGGCCAACAATCTGTGGTGGAGCTGGCACCCCGAAGTAGGCAATGTCTTCGCGGAAATCGATCCTCACCTGTGGACGTCTCTCGACCACAATCCCCTCCTGATGCTGAAGGAGTTCACTCCCGATCAATTAGAGAAGCGGGCGAAGGAACTCGTGCTGCACTCGCGAGTCAACTGGGCCTATCGCCGCTGGCACGAATACATGCAGACGACCCGCACCTGGGGCGGTACGCATGCGGGAGTGCTGGGTCAACGCCCTGTGGCGTACTTCTCGGCCGAGTTCGGCATCCACGAATCACTGCCCGTTTATTCCGGCGGCTTGGGAATCCTGGCGGGTGACCATCTCAAAAGTGCTTCCGATCTGGGTATTCCGCTGGTTGCGGTGGGTTTGTTCTATACCCAGGGATATTTCAAGCAGACGCTCAATCCCGAAGGCTGGCAGCAGGAAGATTACTCGCAGATTCAAATCACCAATCTCCCGCTGAAACCGGCGGTCGATAAGCAGGGCAAGGAAGTCGCGATTTCTGTCACCACGCGCACGGGCTCGATCTTCGCCAAGGTGTGGAAGGTGGATGTTGGCCGCGTGCCGTTGTATTTGCTCGATGCCAATGTGCCGGAGAACTCGGACGAGGACCGGCACCTGACGGCTCGCTTGTACGGCGGTGATCAGCGGACGCGCATTCGCCAGGAAGTGCTGCTGGGAATCGGCGGGACGCGGGCCCTGATGGCACTCGGCATTCGGCCGGCCGTCGTCCACATGAACGAGGGGCACTCGGCGTTTGCCGGGTTGGAAGTCATCCGCCATCGGATCAAGGAAGACGAAGTCACGTTTGATGATGCCCTGCGCGACGCGGCAAATTCCAGCGTTTTCACCACGCATACTCCGGTCCCCGCGGGACATGACCGTTTCGGGGCCGATCTGATTGAAGAGCACCTTGGGCCGATTCGTGATGAATTGCACCTGAGTCACGAAACGCTGATGGGGCTGGGGCGGGTCGAACCGCAGAACCATCAGGAAACGTTCTGCATGACGGTGCTGGCGTTCAAGCTGTCGCGACGAGCGAATGCGGTTTCGTCATTGCACGGAGTCGTGTCGCGGCGGATGTGGGCCAATTTGTGGCCTTGGCGCAGCGATGACGAAATCCCGATCGGGCACATCACCAACGGTGTGCATGTGCCGACGTGGCTCGCACCGCAGATGCGGATGTTGTACGACCGCGTCCTGCCCGGCAACTGGTCGCACCGCACGTCCGACCCGCAGATGTGGGCTGACTTCGCGTCGGTGTCGCCGGGCGAATTATGGGAAACTCATACGACGCTGAAGAACGGTTTGATCACCTACGTCCGTTCGCGTCAGGTGGCTGTGGCGCGGAAGAACGGCCTGGCGGAAAATGTGGTCGAAGAACTGGGGAACGTGCTTGATCCCCAAGTCTTAACGATTGGTTTTGCACGCCGGTTCGCACCCTATAAGCGTGCCGGTCTGATCCTGAATAACCTCGATCTGCTGGCCGAGTTGATCAACGATCCTCTGAAGCCTATTCAGATCGTCTTCTCCGGCAAGGCACATCCCGCGGACGAACCGGGCAAGCGGATTCTGCAGGACATCATCCGCATTTCGCGGGATAGCCGCTTCCGTGGCAAGATCGTATTCCTGGAGAACTACGATATCAGCCGAGCCCGGCATCTGGTGCAAGGGGTGGATGTGTGGCTGAATAATCCGCGGCGGCCGCTCGAGGCCTCCGGGACCAGCGGCCAGAAGGTGGTGCTCAACGGCGGGTTGAATTGTTCGATTCTCGACGGCTGGTGGGCTGAAGCCTATGACGGCTCGAACGGGTTCGCGATCGGTAACGGCCGGACGCACGTGAATTCGGACATTCAGGACCGTCGCGATGCGGACGATCTCTATCGAGTCCTCAAGGATGAAGTCATCCCGTTGTACTACGATCGCGATCGTGACGATCTGCCCCAGGCGTGGATCAATCGCATGAAGCGGACAATTACCACGTTGGGCTGGCGCTTCAACGCCGACCGCATGGTGATGGACTATGTCCGCGAAACCTATGTGCCGGCCGCGGGCGGGTTGTCGTGTGAGATGAAGATCCGGTAGGGATGATTTTCATAAGTCCCATTTGTCCCATAAGTCCTATAAGTCCCATCAAATTCATGGGACTAATGGGACGGATGGGACCAATGGGACCAATGGGACCAATGGGATAATGCTTCGCGTCACGCGTTATCCCAGGCGGAACCCAATCCCGCGATGTATTCCAACGCTTCTTCCACCGAGCTGACTTTCGCCCCGCGTAGCCTCCCCTTGAGGTCGCACTTGGCGAGCAGCACCAGTTCTTCGAAGTCCTCTGAACGCTTCAACGTCCCGCGGATCTTGCCCGTTGAGAGGTACTCGACCGCCTCCGCGCGGTTCTCAATGAAGAACCAGGTACGTGGTGTGACCAGTTCTCCAATGGCATTCCACGCGGCCTCCAGCGGATGCCGGCGATCCAAGCCGACGCCGACGTCGTGGACCAGGCAGGCCAGCAGGAATTCTTCATCATACGGCCGTTCGGCCAACCCGAGTTCATAAACCTGCAGCGAGTGATACAGCAGATCGCCCTCGGGGTGCTGGATGGGATCCAGACGGATCGATTCCAGCTTGTTGAGCAACATCTCGAGCGTGGGGAAGAAGTCGGGATGGTAATCGTCGGTCTCGTCGTCGTCGGCCTCCAATTGATCGGCCTGTTGATCGAGCGCGGCCATTCGGTGCTGCTCACGCTCGGATTCTTCCGCCAATAATTCGTCGAGCCCCTGCAGATCGATCTGCCGATGTCGCTGAGTGAATTCCTCGGTGTGCGATTCCGGCTGGATCGATAAGACACACGGATAGCGATCGAAGAACGTCAGGCTGCCATCCGCCCTGAGCTGCGCCCGATACCCCGCATCGAACAGGATCGCCGTGATCTCGGACAGGCTACCGTGCGCGAGTGTCAATTCAATTTCGGCACCCGGCAGGATGGGCCCGGTGAGGGCGGAACCCGACAGCCGCGGTTCGTAATCGTGGAGTAATTCCAGGAGATCGTGAGCCACCAGCCGGATTTCGTTGAGGGCTGATTGTTGCCGTTCCGAGGAAAACAACCCGGCCAGGGCAAACACTTCCTGCTGGATTTCTCCGAACGAGGGCAAGTCGGCTGGAGCGACGCGTTGGCGGGAAAACCAACGGGCCGCCTTGCGTCGGGCGGCGTGAAAGTCGGGTTCTTTTCGCTGCTGCAACAGTCGCGCGGCTTCGGCCGCAATCGCCTGTCGTAATTTGCGATCTGCCATGGGATTGATAATACGCCGCACGCAGCGGGGTTTTCGTAATCCACCGGGCGTCCTTGTGGCGACTAAGGGCCAGACGCGACGGGAGATCATCTTGAATAAGAAGGATAGGCAGACAGGGGCCTAGGTTCAAGGGGAATCGTGATTGGTTCGATGGTAAGGGGGTAGCCACTAAATGGTGGGGAAGGCCTCCGAAAAACTTTAGCTCCCCTCGCCCTGGTACTCCGGGGAGAGGGGCTGGGGGTGAG
>JAKFVC010000039.1 GCA_021732415.1 Planctomycetaceae bacterium | reverse complement strand
GAACAACACCATCTGATCACGCTTCTGTGGTGCACTGGCCCAACCCATATCTGCGGCTCCTTTGGTCCGCAATCTAGCGCACGGCTTCAAACTGGGCAAGAGAAGGGTAAACTAAATCGACACGCCGATGAGGGCTGGGGTTCCTTGCGCGACGAACAGTGTGCGATTCAAAATCACCCCAGCCCTTACGGGGCTGTTGATTTAATCGGCATGTAAACATAATTGCAGTATACTTAATGTGAACAGTGATCCGGTTTAAGCGTTCAAACCTATGTTCAACGGGTAGCAACTGCCGCGAAAACGAAAATACGCGATTGGGACTTGATTAAATCAACTAGCCCTTACAGGACTGGGCTCACCGGGACAATTCATGGTGAACGGAAACAAAGAGAGCGCTTCGTGTGCGAACGTTTTTTCCATGCCGGATCTGGCAATCTGGGGACTTCGAGTTGGCGGCGCTGAAGTTCGAAAAACTCGCGTAGAGGCGCCCGAACCGAACCGGTGGGGAATTGTTGCGGGGTCAACGGCATTGCCAGACTTTCGGCAAAGCTTCTGCGGGGTAAAATTACTCTGATTTCCTGCGAATTATCAAACCAACCAGATCTCCCGACCATAGCACCATGAGCCGGATTTTGCATCCCTTGTTCGCCCTTTTGGCATCCGCCACCCGTCAGGATCTGGCACCCCAGGTGTCGAACTCGATCCGACATATGTGATGCGGGACAACGACGGGAAGTATTCCGACCAATTCGATAAAGTTCTTCGAATCGAGCGATGCGGAGATTAAAATGAACAGACCGGCATCGCCAGATCTGCGAGCCCACGTCGAGCGGTGCATTCAGATGTTGCAGGTCGAGTACCTCGGTCGATTTGAGGTGGAATCCGAACGACACTTGAACGTGAGTAACAAGGAATTCCCTTGCAACATAACCGTATTGGACGGGAGTCACGGAGCCCTTTACTGTGGCCACACTGTCTGCCTCGCAGATCATTTCACGGCGTCTCGCTGCAGAGAAACTTTTGGATTTAATCTCGCAGAACTCTGTCAGCGTTCTTGTATGGGTCGATTGGATTTAGTCTGTCGGAAAAAGACTTATGTCGCGAACGCACACTGTCCGGTGACGAGCAATTCGGGTCAGAGAATTTAGGTGTACAGCAAGATCACACGGAAACCGTCCAGAGAAGCGAGAGGCGATCACTTCGCTGGGTAGGTAGCGGACGGGGTCGCGTCGAGTATCCTGCCCCCATCCGAATGCGTTTATGGCCCATCCCGGTCCCACAGGAGACGACCCATTCCTGAATGCTATTTCGGGCGTGCCACTGGTGCCGGCTCTGGAGACTGTTCTAGTTCCCGTGGCTCATCAGCCAGTTATCCACAAAATCGGCGCTGCCAACTACAGGAAGAAAACTATAGGTATTCTTACTATAGGTTTTAGGGGGGGATTCAGCGCACTTTTTTACCGCCAAGGGGGGGCGATTCAGCGTGTATAACTTTACCCAACATCTGAGTTATCCACAGGCTGAGCGGTCCGAATGCCTACGAAGCTGATGGTGAGTTTCGCAATCGGCGGTGGTGATTCTCTGAAGACTATGCCACCGGCCACCTCTTCAATCCTTCGACATCAATGGCTTACCGCAGATTATGCGGCCAAGCGTCGAATCCTGGAAATCGTCTGTTTGAACTGCCGACTCATCGACGCAAAGCTTTGTCCGGAAATAAGAAAGCCCTTCGACGTTCTCGTCGAAGGGCTTCTTGTCCCCGAAAGTGGAGGATAGGGGCCATCACCAGTTGATCCGTAAGTTTTGCAAATAAAGGACTTATGAAAACCCAAGTGCGGCTTGTCTGACCCGTTATCTGACCAAAGAATCGCTTAGGTCAGATAAAATAGAGCACGACGCGCGTCTGGATATCGGTGCCGACCGGTCATAGGGTTGTAACCGCGGAAACCGTGCGAGTTCGCCTATATTCCAAATCGCCCCCATCATCGGAAAAAGATTTTCGCGCCGCGATTTTTTCAGAGGTCGCCTTCAATAATCTTTCCCACCACCGCGCATAAAAAGAAAGATCGACACCACACCAGGGGACCGAGGGTGGATCAGACAATGTCCAGGGTTTTTGCCAAGAATTGTTCGATTTTCAATTTTGCAACAAGCGTCGGGCGAAGTCCGACTCCATGCAGGTGAGGCTCAAAGGTTGATGACCGTGAATCGTGCTGGCAGATCGCTGTGGAGAATTCATTCCAGCCTCATCTTCAGGGCACGGCGGGCATGTTCGTCGTTGAGCCGATGATCGCTTCCAACCTCAAAAAGTTTGACATCCGGATTTCTGCGGAAGAATTCCCGGCTGTCTGAGATCGGCACCGGCTTATAAAGAGCCTGGGGCCACGGAACCGAAGGGGCTCAAGTCATTCAGAAACAATTTATTTGTTCAACAGTCCACGCAGATAGTCGCCATAGTCGTTCTTGATTGTCGCAGCGATGGCTGCCAGCTGCTCTCGGGTTATGAAATTCTGCTGCAGTGCGATTTCTTCGAGGCAGGCGATCTTCAATCCCTGCCGTTGTTCGATGGTTTCAATGAAGTTGGCGGCTTGAATCAATGATTCGGGAGTGCCGGTGTCGAGCCAAGCCATGCCGCGACCGAAGACCTGTACCTGAAGGGTCCCTTGTTCGAGATAGACGCGGTTCACATCGGTGATTTCGAGTTCATTTCGTGCCGAGGGTTTGAGGTTGGCCGCGATATCGAGGACTTGGTTGTCATAGAAGTAGAGTCCAGTAACCGCCATGTTAGATTTGGGTTGAAGGGGCTTTTCTTCGATGGTTATTGCCATTCCGTGTTCGTCGATCTGCACAACTCCGTACCGCCGCGCGTCCTTGACGGGATAGGCGAACACGGTCGCTCCCGACTTCTGTGCGGCAGCGGACTGCAGCAGGCTGGTCAATCCGTGACCGTAAAAAATGTTATCACCCAGGATCAGGGCGACGCTGTCCTGGCCGACGAATTCTCGTCCGATGATGAAGGCCTGAGCCAGCCCTTCGGGTTTCGGTTGGATGGCATACTTGATGGAGATGCCCAACCGGTTCCCGTTGCCCAACAGGCGTTCAAAACCACCGATGTCTTCCGGGGTTGAGATCAGAAGAATTTCCCTGATGCCCGCCAGCATCAGCACGGACAAGGGGTAGTACACCATTGGCTTGTCATAGATGGGAAGAAGTTGCTTGCTCACGGCGTTGGTCATGGGATAAAGCCGCGAACCGCTGCCCCCGGCCAGAATGATGCCCTTGTGAACGTTAGCAGCGTTGGCAGGGTTGGAATGTCGCAGTGGCGGCATAGATGTGGTCCTGTTCGAGTTTGTGTGATCAATGACCGGACACATCAATTGCCCGGCAGGCCGGCGCCCAACGAACCGCTGGATGAGCCAGCGGTAAACAAGTCGGCAACAAAGTTGAGAGTAATGACGTTGGTCAAGAAGCGGGCGGTCGCTTCTCCCGGGGTTTCCTGCAAAATCAGAACATCGCCCGCCTGGATCAGGATGTTTTCCGTCGGATCCTGGAGTGCCCGATGCAGATCGACACGAATGTTGACCTGCCTTCCGTCGGGCGTGTGTCGCAATACCGACAACAGACTCGGAGAGGGGTGACCGAGCCCGCGAGAGACGATCTGGCCCGACAAATTGCTGGAGTTGATTCCCCCATTGACCAGCGGACCACCGCAGCGCGTGACGGCTTCGACGGCGGTGATGTCGACATCGCGGGGGAGCGGCACTTCACGAGCCGGCAGCAAACCCGCGGTGTAATAGACCTCAGCTAGTCGGGCCTCGATGAAGACAATGTCGCCGGTCCGTAGAATCACATCTTCCGGTTTGAAGGGGCGAGGTTCGCCGGGATTTACCCGCAGCGGAATCCGTATCGTCTCGCTGGAATCTGTCAGGTTACCTTCCGGACTCGCACCGGGAGAGTAGCGATAGCCACCACGCTGGATGACAATCTCATTCAAAGCGGTTGGGCCGGGCAAACCTCCGGTCCGGGCCAGCACATTTAAGACGTCATTCTCATTGGCCGGCAGATCAATGGCTGTTCCCGTTCCGGCGTGTGTCGTGCTGGCGGTGGTCGACAGACTGCTCAACCCGCGAAAGTTCCCGGTCCCGCCGAAT
This sequence comes from Planctomycetaceae bacterium, assembly GCA_021732415.1. GTDB lineage: Bacteria > Planctomycetota > Planctomycetia > Planctomycetales > Planctomycetaceae > JAKFVC01. The sequence continues at coordinate 31,522 of JAKFVC010000039.1, read as the reverse complement.
GTGGTGTTGGATGTTCCATCTTTGGGGTTATCTTGCCGAATAACTAGAATTCGTTCATAGCGGGGACGCATCAACGTCACGAGAATGCGTTCGGTGTCGATACGCACGATCTTGCGCTTGACCGAGTAGGCTTCGATAATGGCCTGTTCGGCTTCCGTGACGGTCATTCCTCCCACTTGGATCGGAGCAACCAAGGGCAAGGGCAGAGTACCGTCTTCACGAATCGGGATTGGCACACCTACCGACGGTGGAAGGTTCGCGGCATCGGGAACCATCACGGGTGGCAATGTCCCGCGGTCCCCGAGTACGCCATCGATATAAATCCCCAGGATGTCGCCGCCACCAAGACGATATTCGCCACCTGAGGGACGTTTCAACCAATTCAGTGGAATTGTTCGTTGTTGATCGCGGGCTGCGGTCTGCAATTCCGGTGGCAGTAGACGGACTGGAATGCCTTCCGCAACCGGATTCGTCAACGAGGCGCAACCCGAAAGCATGGGGAAGACCAGAATCCAGAATCTCAGTGTGCGTAGTATTCCCCCGTTGCGGCGGTTGACACCGAACAATAGGCTGCGACAACTGGATTTTGGGGATCCCACGGACTGCTCCGGATGAAGCACATGCAGTAATGGCTAGGGTGGTGGCACCAGCGACGATTTTTCAGAAGACTCATTCCCTGTCCGAACTGGCATGCGTTCAGACTCAGTCAGGCGACCGAGTTCCGGCGGCAGGCTTTCGGGGAGACTGGAGAATTGAGTAACGACCTCAGATTCGCTTGGTGGAAGCGTCGACGGAACAACCGCAAAGCGCCGAAGTCCTGATTCCGCAGCACGAGCCCGACCGTCTGTCGCACCACACAGCCATTGTTGAGCTGCGTTGTGTTCAGTGCCTGATCGATACCCCACCTTCCAGTAACGACGTGCTGGCAACACGGGAGGGGCAGAATCGCCGCCATTGGTCAGGTATTCCACGAAACCCTGTTCGAACCCGGCAGCGTAATCCGGATCAATGGCGAGATCCGGATTCGTCGCTCGTGTCGCACCGAGAGCGTCGAGCGCGACCTGACGATGATGACGATCTGTCGAGCGGCGATCCTGATGAAGCTGAAACTGCAATGGTGCCACGACGAGATTGTTGAATCCAGAACGATACATCGAGCAGCCTCCAAGGATCGATCCCCAGAGCGTCAACAAAAATAAGTGCGCTGACTGTCGAACCATTTCGCGGAATTGACCAGATACTCCCTTATTCGCATGTATTGGAAATTCAGCGGACATTTGTTGAAGGGTCCAGGGAAGTTATTACCGCATCAAAATCACCGGCATAATCACCGATGCATCTCCGATGCGACGATCGGGTATCCTTGTATTTCGGCACAGGGAAGTCGCAGTCTTTAGCGATTCGGGAGAATATAGCGATTTCGTGGACTGGATAGACTGCGAGGCATTGGTTTCGAGTTGGTCTTAATCCACACTCAATTATGACGACTTTTCGCTCCGATGAACGGCACCCGCAATCAATATTTTAAGACGTTCCAGTTCCGAGTGGATTTGCTGTAACGTCTGTCCCATTCGAAGTTTGGTTTCGCAATCTGCAGCCAGTTTCGTGATTTCTGGAAAGCCATAGTTGCTGGCCGTGCCGCTCAGTCGATGTACAACTGAGCTGATTTCGTCAGTGTCATTGCGTAGTTCAGCGTTGGAAATCGTTGCCAAGTGCTTGGCCAGTGAGACTTTGTAACGCTCGACGAGCACTTCAAAACCTTTGGGCAACTGGGCGACCGAGTCCAACGGCTGTGCGATAGGCTCGGATGCCGCCGGGGACATTGCTTCTGATGTCGACAAGTGTGGCGTGCAGGCATCCAACAGGGCCGAAATCAGGTTTTGTCGAATAATCGGTTTCGTCACGAACGAATTACAGCCCGCCTTGAGGCACCGTTCCTTATCAGATGCCATGGCAAATGCGGAACAGGCGATAATGGGGATTTGGACACCGCTGGCCCTCAGTCGCGCAGTGGCCTCGAACCCGCTCATGATGGGCATCTGCATATCCATCAGAATGACATCAAATGCCTCGGTTGTCGGCAGTCGATCGAGTACTGCCTGCACCGCCACCGCACCATTGTCTCCGACGTGTATTCGAGTACCAAGGGGTTCGAGAAAATGGGTCAGAATTGCTACATTATCCGGATTGTCCTCGGCTAACAGAATCCGCACGCCACGCAGGTCAGTCAGGCTACGACGAGTGACTGATATCGCGGTCAAATCGGAGATCTTCTCGAATAGCTGAGCTTGGGAGATTGAAACGTCCGAGGCATGCAGGGGGAATTCGAGCGTGAAGGATGTCCCGACATCGGGCTGGGAGGCGACCTCAATTCGTCCTTCCATTAATTCAACGAGCCGCTTTGAAATGGCCAGTCCTAGACCGGTGCCCGGGATCGCCAGCGTCTCCTGGTGCATCCGTTGAAACGGTCGAAAGAGCTGCTTGACCTGATCTTCAGTCATGCCAGCGCCCGTGTCACTGACACAGATTTGAAGTTTGTCTGCCGACTGGGGCTGATGGATGCGTTGCAGTCGAATCAGAATTTCCCCCTTCTCGGTGAACTTCACGGCGTTGGAGACCAGATTCGTCAAGATTTGCCGCATTCGCGTCGCGTCAGACATGATCTGATGCGGCAGGTCGGGATCGACTTGAATGGCAAATTTCAACAACTTGTCGGCGATCTGCGGTCGAAACATCTCCGCGACTTCTTCCACGACAGCCACGAGATCAACTGGGCGACAATCGACGGTCAGTCGGCCAGCTTCGACCTTCGCCAAGTCGAGAATATCATCGAGCAATCTTCCCAGGTGGGCTGCGCTGCGCTGAATCTGCTGAGCCCATTTGACGTCCTGGGCAGACCGTTGGTCGGGCATCGTAAGCAGGTCGGCATAGCCGGTGATTGCAGTTAACGGCGTCCCGATTTCATGGCTCATATTCGCCAGGAATTCGCTTTTCGCGCGGTTTGCGGACTCGGCGCGAATCAGCATCTGGGCCAACAATTGTTCATCGCGATGGCGTTTGCAGGCAATCCCTGCCAGATTCGCGGCCATTTCCAGAAGGGCCTTCTGTTCGCCGGACGGTGCCGCCGCCTGTCGCAGCGAGATCGAAAAACACCCCGCGACTTCCTGATTCACGCGAATCGGATGCGACCAGAAGGCCATGATTTCGTACTGCCCGGCAAATCTGCGCAACTCTATGGACAGCGGCTCTTTGAGGAAGTCCGTTACGAAGACCGGTTGCTCACTAAAGGCTGCGATCCCGAACGATTTGGCAGCCACTTGGGGACTGACACTCTCTAGTCCCTCCTGCATTTCAACGGTCAGGCTGGGAGCGCTGGCCAACTTCAGAGACTCATGTCGGTCATCGAACAGCATGATTGAGCATTGGCAATTGTCGATCGCAGCTTCTACCAACTGGCACAGCTGATTCAGGATTCCGGGCAGGGGCCTTCCAATTGCGACCTGCTCTAAGATCCGGCCCTGCAAACTTAGCCTCGCTTCGGCGCGTTTGCGCTCAGTAATGTCGGATTCGATGGCGATGAAATTACTCAGGCGCCCTTGATCGTCATGGATGGGGCGCACGTCCATTGCGATCCAGTATTTTCGACCGGCCCGTGAATAATTGATGATTTCAATCTGAAATCCATTTCCCGCCCGCAATTGCCGCCGCATGAACGCAATCGTCTCGGGATCTGATTCCGGCCCCTGCAGGATGGAGCCGGGCGTCCGATGACAGACTTCGTCCTGCGAATAACCTGTGATCCGCTGAAATCCTTCATTGACGTATTCAATGCGTCCAGCGGCGTCGGTGATGACCACGGCGTTGTCGGTGCCGGACGCAACCATGGCCAGTTGTTTGAGAATCTCGTGGGTCCGCTGGGCAGTCGTTACGTCTCGGTAGTGCCAAAAGTGCCCGCGATAAGAATCATCCGTGAAGATCGGAATGTAGTCGCGTTCCAGAATCCGACCATCGGTCAGACGCAACAATTCCGATAAGACCACCTCCCGACGAGACAGAATCTCATGGATGCGTTCGTCGAACTTGTCCGGTTCTGCGAACAAGTGATGTGAGTGCTCGACGACTGAGCAATCGGTGCCAATCAGCAACTGGGGGTCAGCCTTAACGCCAAGCATATCGCCTAACGCCTGATTCATGAATACGATCGCCCGAGATTCGTCTTCGAGTAGAACTCCACCTTGCAAATTGTTGACGAGGATCTCGAACCGGCTTCTGGCAAGTCGGAGTCTGCGTTCCGACTCCTTTCGCTCGGCGATATTGCGCGCATGGGCGCACACGTAATCGACACCTTCAAATTGAACGACATTGATCGTCAGATCGACGGGGATCCGATCGCCATTCTGGTGAATCAACCGAGCTTCTCGCAGCAGCCCATTTGACGCACGGAGATCGTGCCACACGGAATTCCAGTCCCGTGAGTGGAAATCGGAATCAATTTCGCAGAAGCGCAGCTTATGGAATTCATCGGGCGAGTAGCCCAGTAATTGGCTGGCAACCTCATTCGTGTAAAACAACCGGCCATCGGCCGCAGCCCAGAAGATGGCATTCAGCGCACGGTCCACCGTGATCTGCGCGAGTCGCTCCCGAACCGCGTCACTTTGTTGATCCTTAAGTAGAATCCGCAGGCGATGGTTCTCCGTGACGAGCGCATCGGTTTGTGCCTGCCCGCTGGAATCGGCGGGTTTCTGGATCGATGCCAGTTCCTTGCGGAGGGCCTCAAGTGATTGCTCCGCCACGTGACGAGCCAGAACGGCGCGGTCAAGTTCTCGTTGCCAGTCTATGTCATTCATCGTCGTGCGGGTTCAGAATGCTTTGGTCTTTATCAGGTTGGTGCGGACCGACACATCGATTATTGTCGTTGCCCAGCGGATGCGGTCAGCATTCGCGCCGGTCCTCAGTCGACAGTATAACTACAGGCCGTCCAGCGGAGTCGATGTTCGCGATAAATATGCTCCGGAATGCATCCGTAGTTGTCTTTCCCGAAGTTTGTCGTGAGGTTTTTCAGCGAACAGCCGGGGACGCCGCACAAAGAATTGAAGCAGATGTTACTTCATCCGTCGCTCCGGGCTGAAGCGAAGCAGTCGGAGTCTCAATCGAGGTAGTCGATTCGAATTCGACGTCCCGTCCGACGTCCAGCCGCCGGTTCCATTCATGCAACAGATTGCGGATGGAGTGAATGGCTCCAATCAGTCCATACCTGGACCGCTCCTGGGTCTCGCAGCGGCGGCGATTAAGATAGGCGGATACGATCCGCATCATGAGCTCGATATCCCGCGGCTCGGACTTCTCACACGCGCCATCACATCCGGCGTTCACGAGCATTTTCAGCGTCTGGTTGTCCAGACGTGCCGAGAAGGCAACGATCAAGGATGGCGGATTGGTAGCTCGAATCGCCGCGGCCAGGTCGGCAGCCAGGCTTTTGCCGTGGAAATCGTTGTCGATGAAATACAGGTCGAACGCCCCGGTCAGACTAGGCGATTCGCGGCACACGATTTCCAAGTCGGGAAATTGCTCGTTAAACTTGTAGGCCAACCACGCCGAGGCGTCAGGATCGTCGTCTACAATTAGTGCTTTTAATGGCATCGCCATGATAATGTTCTCTACTCTCTAGAAGAAGATCAGGAAGAAACAAAGAAGAATTCGAGTGCGAAATTGACAGGCATCTAGATTGCATGCAAGCGTGGATCGCCAGGCACCGCAAAATTCAGGATCGTCAGCGCCCGTTGGGGAGCCAGTCGCTCGAGTTCTGAGATCGCCGGATGGACGATTCCCGTTGTGGCGCCCGCGGGAACGACCAACAGGACGCGATCCGCTAGTGCCGATCCCAACCGGGCCACCAACCGTTCTGTCAGTGGTCCCAGATCAACAATCACCAGATCACTTTGTGAACGAAGCTGGTGCAAAAGGTGTGCGAACTGACGGCGTGCAATATGAGAATCGGTTAAGACCTGGTTGTTGCCCAACGGCAGTGTGCGGAGCAGACTTGCATCGCCGTCGACCGATAGACTACCGAGGTTTCCGTCGAGCAGGCTTTCCCGCAGGCCCGCTATACCCTGTAGTCCCAGCAGACTGGTGAGCGAGCCATCCGTAAAGTCCGCATCGACGAGGATGGTGTTGAGTCGTGAATTCGTGAATGCTCGCGCGAGGGCGAGGGCCACGGTCGAACTGCCCGATCCCCCGCCTGTCCCCGTCACTGCCAGCACTTTTCCACCTGGCGTGGCATCCAGCAACAACTGGAGGTCAACACTCAGGCGATAAATGGCACGCTGGAAATCAGGGTTGTTTTCGGACTGCGCATTGGCCATCACTGGCAGGACTCCCACCATCGGGATGCCGGGCTGACCTTCACTTAGATCGTCACTGAAACGATAGCCACCAAACAACAAGCCAAACGCCAGCGTCAATGCGATTCCGCCGACCGCGCCGAATCCACCACCGGCCAGACTGAACATCTTGCGTTTGTCGGAGGCCGGACGCGTCGAAACGACTCCGCGAGACTTGATTTCGATTGTTCCGGGAAGCGAGTGGTTGCTTTCTAACCGGATCTGTTCCAGAGCGCGTCGCGTCTCCTGCAATAATGACCTGAGTTGCGTCCGCTCATCTTCCAGGGATTCCAATTGAATCAGCCGGCCATTCAGGTCGCGAGCTTCCTGCTGGAAACTTTTTCGCTGCGCCACGAAACGCTCCTGCAATGCCTTGAGATCATCCAATGATTCGCTGGTGCCTTTCGTATCACCCTTGGTCAGCGCCCCCGTCGTGCCCAACGTCGTAAGCTGGGTTCGTCGCTCTTCGATGGCCTCGTCAATGACTTTCACGCGTGCCTGCATTTCGATCACATCGCGATGTTCCGGAGCATGACGGGCTTTAAGGACGGCGAGTTCCGCCATTTGTTTGCTGCGTTCGAACAGCATGTCGGCCAGGGCGTGGTCCAGTACGACCAATCGCTTGAGCTCCGCATCGCCCACGTCTACATCGTTGTTTTTCTGGGTGCCTGACATTGCGGCAATGCTCATCGCCAATTCCGCGGCGCGCTTGTCGGCATCCTCGGCCTGGGTGATCTTTCGAATATGGGCCGAGACAATGGAATCGGCACCGTATTCCTGTCCGATGGCCAGTATCTGCTTGTCCAATTCGCTAAGTTTCGACAGGATCTCCTGCTCGCGAACACTGAGCTCACGATCGCGAACCGAGTCTTGCAGCTTCAGACGTTCGGTGTGCAGTTCTTTATAGGCATCCAAGACAACGTTGAGCAGGGTCGCGGCGGAAGTGGGATCATCAAATCCCGTCGTCACGGTAATCAAGCCCCCCTTCTTGTCGACGGCGACGGTCTCTTTCAGTCGGTTCATGCCTTCCAGATCGGCCGTCCAGCCGAGATCTTTCAGCAACGGCGACTTGACGGCACGCTCCAAGACTGGGGGGCTTTTAAGGAAAGATGCTTCAGCGGCAACGAATGCGTCGAATAGCCGCAAACGCGAATCGTCTTGATCGCTGTAGAGAATATTCGTTTTGTTGGGATAGACCTGGATAATTCCGCCACTGACATAGACCGGGTGTTTCGAGAGATATCCGCCCGTCGCACCCACGATGGCAAACAGTACGGCCAGACTTGCCGCGAGCCAATATCGTCCGCGCAATGTTCGCAGGACAATCTTGATGGGATTGACGGCCCGCACCGGTTCATCACCGGCACCAGGCTCATCGAAGTGATCCTGAAATACGGCAGCCCGACGCAAAAGCTCCAGTTCCGCAGGATCAATTCCTCTGGACCGTGTTGCATCGTCGGAACGCACAATCGCGTTCTCCGACGTCATGTCCGATGACAGGCTATTCATCAGCAAACCCGTTCTTTGGTTGCTGTCGACACATTCAAGCGTGACGACAGGTCTCGTTCCCACTCAACCGCAGCCCCCCGCTTCAAAGTGCGACGGGCGCGAATCGTTGTCTGAATTACCACTAAGAAGTAGATCAGGCTCGCCAACCACAGTGAAGGACGGCTGGCGATCCGGCCAAGGAACTTCCATCGCGATTCTCGTGCCGGCCGAGACAAATGCGGAAATCGCTCGACCAATTCCATGTTGCCACGTCGGCTGCGCGTTTTGATTTTGATCAGATCACGCAACGTCCGAGGTGGTGTCACCTGAAACGTTCCGTTCGTGACGGTAATCCGTTCTGCGTTCGAAAAGAGACGCCGCACGTATTCATCATCAGCCGTAATCTGAGGGAACTCACCCAATCGATCATGGCCCGCTTCGCTCAAAGCGTAAACCCCCGCGCCGAGTCGACCGGAATCAAAATAGGGCTGCCACTGCCAGACTGAATAGAAGGCCTTCACAAACCAGTTGCTATGATTCAGATTCCATTCGACCTCGGGCGCCGCAGCCAGGTATTGACCGAACCGCAGAACGGCTGCCGTGCTGCGCAGAGACTCGATCGTCAACACTACGTCGGCATCGACATAGAATCGAGGGAATGCCCGAGCCACACAATCACCCAGGTTGAGGGCGACGATCTTGGAAGGAATGGCCGTTTCCAAGACTCTCACGCTGCTGCCAAACGATCGGGCGATGTCCGCCGTCCGGTCCGTGCAGCCATTGCAGACCACGACGATGTCAAGTTCGCCTGGGAGAGCACCATTCAGCAAATCACGCAGACATCTGCTCAGCACGGCTTCTTCATTGTGCGCCGGGATCACGATTGACATCGCGGGAACGACCGCTATGGGATGATCGGGTGATGATTCCCGATTCAGCATGGGCGCAATGGAATCGCTCTGCGAGGCGGATTTGAAATTGCTTGCAAACACAATGCGTGCCTTTGAGAAATGTGCTGATATTCGACAGTTTGAATTGAATTAGCTCAGGTTTCATCTGATTCGAGCAGTTCGCTCAACTTGTCTCGCCGGGCGAGAACTTCGTCGACGGAAAGTTCCCACCAAGACTCACGCTGCAATCTCTCGACGACTTCCGGATTGAAGCGGGTGCGGATCTGGCGCGCCGGATTGCCCGCCATGACCGCGAAGTTGGGGACATTTTTGGTCACGATAGAACCCGCACCGATCACGGCGCCGTTTCCAATTCGGCGGCAGCCCGGGGTAACGATTACGTTGCACCCGATCCACACGTCATGACCAATTTCCAACCGCCCTGGCGGCAGATTGTTGGTGACGGCGATGCCAGGGGTTGCTTCATAGAAGAAGGGGTGTGTCGACAGCCGGTCGAGAGGATGATTCTGCAGGAAAAATCGTACTCCGCGGGCGATCGACACGTAGCGGCCGATCACGACTCCCGGTGGGATGAGTGCCGGATCAAAACATTCGCCGTAACTGTAGGCTCCAATTTCGACACCATGGAATTGCGACATCATCCGCCGCGCTGTGGCGGACCTCATCGGTCCACCCTCCAGCCGTTGAGCCAACCCCAGCAGGATTCGCGACACACGCCAGCGTCGGCCACAATTCAGCGCTCGATACAACCACAGCAGCAGCGACGCGAGACGCGAAATCCGCAGTTCCTGGCGCGGTGGATTGGAATGCTCTTCGTCTACAGATCTACCGACTGATGCTGTGGACGATTGTTGCAGTACGACAGCCGACATACTTAGGCCCCCCGCTTGTAACAAGTGGCCTGGTTGATGAATTGACGCAGGTTCTGGATCAACTCGGGCGAGGCTTCGTTGGTGATCTTCGTTTCTGAGACAGGCGTCTCAAATTGATCCAACAGTCGGCGGAGGTCAGTCTCATCTTGAGCCACACGCACCATGCCCCGCGCGCCGAACCGTTTTGCCGTCGCTAGTTGATGGTCGTTGCGATGTTCGCCCAGAGCGGCCTGTCGCGGCAGCACGATGACCGGCTTTCCCAATTCCAGTGCAGAGAGTATTGATCCAATTCCCGCGTGGGCGACAAGTAATTGACATCGTTCCAGACTGGCTTGAAATTCAGTCGGCAAAATACTGCGAGCCCATTCGATGTGCTGCGGAGTATAGACCCCGTTGGCAATTTGAGCGAATACGTCCCGACCGGGTGCCTTGCCGGCCCATTCGTCGATGGTTCGCACCAGACGGTCGAAAGGTAATTGAGTGCCGACGGCGACGAAAATCATACGACTGATCCCCAAAAGCAAGGGCCTGAATCGCGGGCCAGATCAGACCACTGAGTTAATGTGACGTCAGCTCGTCCCAATGCCAGACGTCCCGACAATGACAATTGCTCGGCGTTGGCGATGCTGTCGATGAACACGGTTTTTGCTCCACACCAGCGTCCGAATCGGATTGCCCAATAACCGGGTGCCGCGCCCGTCGTGATCACGACGTCTGGACGAAGAGAAAGCACGATCCATGCCATGCGGAGTAAAAGCCACAGCATGCGAATCGGAGTGCGGGCGTTGGCATCCGAGATCAGTTTGACGGGCGCTGGTGCAACAGCGGATGTATCACAGGGACCCACCGTCACGAAGGTCACCTGATGACCAGCAAAAGCCGGTCGCAGCCGTTGCAACTGAACCCAATGGCCTCCACCGGACGCCACCGCGAGGATTCTTAGGGGGTTTTCGCTCATAAACTTTGATTCCTTGCCAACGGTAATGAAATGAGCGGAGCGTTCGCGGACTAACTAGACGTTTGCCGAACATTCCTGGACGTGCATCGCTTCACTGGCCACGGCTTGCGGGCACTCGGTCACTTTGCGGTAGAGGTCGACCATCTTGTTGATTTTGTTGGACCACAATGCCAGTTTGCGGGCACGCTTGGCTGCTCCGTGTGACATTTGGTCGCGCAGGTCCGAATCGGCGGCCAGGCGTCGAATGGCTGTCGCGAGATCTTGCGCGAGTTGAACTGGTGTGTCGGCTGGAACTCGAATGCCAGACTCATCGTTCACAACGTATCCGGGTCCTCCGCAATCCGTCGTGATCACTGGTAATCCGTGACTGAGGGCTTCGAACACCACATTTCCGCTCGGTTCCCGAAAACTGGGAAACACAAACACGTCGGATTGTTCATACAGACCTTCAACTTCTGACCTGGGAATCCGGCCGTGAAAGCGGATCCGATGTTCGAGCTGGAGTTTCGTCGCCAGGTCGCGGCAGGCCGTGAGATCTTCGCCCATGCCCACTGCATCCAATGTGAGGTGCGGAACATCGGCCAGCAACGACATCGCTTGGACAAGATCTCGCAATCCCTTGGTCCGAATCACCCGCCCGACATACAGCAGACGCAATTCCGGACCATGCATTTCCGGCAACCTGATCGTCGGCGAAACTTCATGGACCCCCGTTTCGGCGGCCACTTCAAATCGTGCGATGGGAATTCCGCGCAGGAGCTCCTTCACATAGGGAGCGACTCCAATTACCACATCCGCCGAAGCATAAGTCTTCCGCAACCAGGGATCGAATCTCAAACGCAGTTGATCGAGATTGCGGAGGTGGGTGAACCATGGAGCCGATCCACATTCGGCCCGAAACGCCGGTGGTGTTTCCAGGCTTCCGGCGAGCGGTCCGATGATCAAGGGCACCCCAAATCCCACAGCGGGACAGGGATATCGCAGGGCAAGCGGCCCCAATTGATGCATGACATCGAACTGTTGACCCTGCTTCAGTGCAGTGCGAATCCAGCGTCGAGCCTGGCGGTAGAAGCGGAAATATCCCGGCTTCAGCATGCTCGAAAACCGTTCTAGCCGGCCACCCCAATGAATGTCATTCCAGGCGACAACGCGGACCCCGGGAAGTTGTTCGGCAATGGGGGCGCGACCAGGACGCTGCATGGTGAGTAAAGTCACATCGCAGTGTTCTGCCAAGCCGCGGACCCACTGGCAGCAACTCCACGATTCACCCACATCAGTGCCGTCACAGCCCGGTGCCAGAATTAACACACGCATTTTGTCATTCATCGCGAGAAGCTCCTGCGGGTGGGCCAGAGATTTCCAAAGTCGCGCAGCACACCACCGAAGTGATCGCGCCGGGCTTTTGCGGCTGGGAGGCGAGTCGCCATGGCCGCCAGGGACCAATAGCACCAGCGCGACACCTGAAATAACCACAGAATGGTCCAGGCGGCGATGGCGGAAAGTTTTCCTCCATGCTTGTTATGCAGCCGGATCAAACCATCGGTCAGCATTACATCCCGGCGGTGGCTGCATTGACGACTGCTTAAACTTCCAAAGTGAGTGATCTCGCCGACAGGTGCGAATCGCAGCGGACAGCCGGCATTCCAGAACCGGCGACACCAGTCCGTCTCCTCGCCGTAGCAGAAGAAACTCTCATCCAGCAGTCCCACCTTCGCGATCGCCGTGGCCCGGGCGAACATGTAACATCCAGTGATTGTCTCGACATCCCGCTCGGAGTCGCGCTTCCAGTTGAGCAACTGGTAGCGACTGAACGCCGACGGCCACTTGCAGCGAAACAAACCGCTCGACAACAGAAATAGATTCCACAGCGTCGGATAACCGCCGCAGGTCAACTGCACGGAACCATCGCCGTTAAGAACGCGGCAAGCCAACGCTCCGACCGCTGCATGTTGTTCCATGTACTCAAACGAACGGAGTAGTACGTCGCCCCGCACCAGAGTGTCGGGATTGAGCAACAGAACATACTTACCCGACGCGAGTTTGATCGCCTGGTTGTTCGCGACAGCGAAGCCGACATTGTCCGAGTTGGCAATCAGCCGGAACTGCGGGAAATCCTGCGCGACCATGGCGGCCGATGCGTCGTGCGAGGCGTTATCGACGACGAACACCTCCGTCTGCAGTCCGCCCAGCCCATCGACGACCGACTGCAGACAGTGACGCAGGACATCTCGGGTATTCCAACTGACGATGATGATCGAAAGATCGGTCACAAAATAACTCCTGGTTCTGACACACTCGCTACGGCCCGGATGAAGCAGTGCCAGCCGGTGAGCAACTCTTAAGCATCAAAAGCAAACGCAGTGCCGTACGAGACATTTCAAGCATTGGGATGGGGCACCGTACCCTGCAGGCTGGTCACCCAGGGCCATTTGTTCCAAATGCCGAGGTCTGCAGTGAACTTAGACGGTGTTCATCCCGGACGATGACCGTTGTGCCAACGCACGGCTATCGATTCTCAAGTTGCGTCGCTTGGCGATAGTCTTCTCATTTTGAGACGGTCGTGATCGACGCGTGAGATTGTTCCGCCGGGCGGCCGGCATCCCCATCCAGACGCCTGACCCGATCAGGAAACAGAACAGGCAGAACAAAGCATTCCAATAATGCACAGTTGACCCGGCGATGCTGAGTCCGATCATGCCGATGATCCAGGCTGCACGGCAGTTGCGGACTGCTTTTGCCGGATAGTCCGTGATTCCGATTTGAATTCCCAGGAAGATCACGGCCCCCGCAATCGCACAAAATGCGGGTAGTCCGTAACGCACTGCGGTCGCCAGCCAAAAGTTGTCCATGCTGCCGCTCACCATCCACGCGGGACGCTCCCAGTCTCCGAGGCCTATCCCCAGAATCGGGTGTCGCATGACTTCGGCCGTGCCACAGTCGAAGATGCGCAGCCGGTTGTAGCCCGTTCCCGTGCTGAACGTAAAATATGTCAGAAAGACTTTCAGGGGACTGCGGTTGGAACTGAGACTGATCACCAGCATGATCGTCCCAAAGATGCCACTCAGGATGCTCCAGCGCCGTCCGATCCCACGCGTCAGCAAGTCCCAGCAGACGAGCATGATCTGCACACCCAGCGCAGAAAATGCTCCGGCAGACAAGGAAAAAAATGTTGCGAGGACGGTCACGCCGGAGCGGATCCAGGGGGCCTTGGAGGGCTGCGTGCCGGGTGTGTAATAAAAGGCCAGTGAAAAAGTCGACGCACAGAAAATGCCGAACAGAATGGGATGATCGAAGGAGCCATAGGCTCGATGCAAACCCATCCTGGGCTCGATAAACGGCAACGACGGCCCACCCAGGCAGGCACGGGAAATGTCGCGCACGAAGTGCTGCCCGGTGAATGACTCAATCATGGCGATCCCGCACATCACAAACACGACTCGCATCATCAGGCGGCTCATCGCGGCATAATCATCGGCCGTCGATACATAACACCGGCCCAGCAAGTAGGCCCCGGTGGCTTCTATGAAATAGATGCCCCCCGATTCCAAGCCCTGTCCGATGCCGGCGTAGTTGATCATCGCCAAAGCGGACCAGCTGGCATGGAAGATCATCAACCCGTCGCACACGTGCCACGGACCTGCTCGCTTGGTCGCCAGCCGGATGAAACACGGGATGAAGAAGGCCAGCAATACCGCACGATACGCAGAGATTCGCAGGCTTCCCGCGTTCACCGATAATTCCGGCGGAGTGGCCAGCGCGAGAAGAAACAGGGCGGCCGGCCAAGCCAGGCCGGACAATCCCTGTTTCACTTTTGATGCGATGCGACCAGCCATATGGGATTCGGAACTACCGGCATAAGCGGGCAGGGTGGCACGCCCGCAAATAACTTTGCCGGGCAGCATATTCGTCATTGGAATTGACCACGCCCATTGTGTTAGCTCATGGCGTACCAAACTCGATTCTTTCGAATCGGCTCACTCAAACCGAGGCCAACGTGGAAGTTGACTCGGTCACGGGACAAGTCGAATCACCGGCGTAAATCTGGACTTCGGCCTTCTCTGCGCCTGGAATTGGAAGAATTCGTAGCGGAATGGCTTGCTCCTTACTGAGCAGGCGTTTGTTAAAAACACGCGAAAAGGTACCGGTCAACGATTGCAACCGAGCTTTCAGTCCGAGGCGATTCCACCACGATGAAAACAACGACATGCCGTGATGCCGTGGCGCGGCGACACCCATCAGACGCGAGACTACCGCCCGTCCCCAAGTTGATCCACGTGCCCGTAGCAAGTGCGGTTGCGAAGCCTCCAGGACCCACCCTTCGCGACGTTCTAGTTGCAGGTATCCTCGTTCTACTGCTTCACGAACCAGTTTCCGACCCCGTTCTGTCCGCACCAAGACCAGTGAGCGGCCAGGATCACCCTGACCGATCGGTCGATACCACGGATCACCCACCGACACGTCGGCCACTTCACCCGTATGATCGGCACAGACGTGACAGCGCCAGGACCGATGTTTCTGCAGGATCCGGCCCCAACCCTCTTCGTAGGAGATTGAATTGGTGATGGATTCACCCGACTGCTCGTTGCGCCAGGTGGCGGTGATCTCTCCGGGCCAACCCTGACCTCGATACCGCACACTTTCAATTTGCGACGGGTCGTTGGCTCCCAGGCTCTTGGCCAGTTCGATGGTGCCTTGAATGGAGGGCGTACCGGCGCAGAAGATCGCGATGGTCAGTCCGAGGTTGCGATCCAGTTGAGGCCGGATTTCTCGTGCCTTCACGGCCGCAGCGACATCGCACGGTTTTCCGATGAACACGCAGGGATTAGAGGCATTTTCAATTTGTCCCAATTCTTCGCAAGGACTGGCCGGTGAGTATCTGGAACCCGCTCCCTGGATCAGCGACTCGCGATTGCGGCTCAGCACCGTTTCATTCAACAAGGGTGCGTCTGTCCGAGCACGGACATGCAGCGCACCTTCCATGCCTCCTTGCTCGATACAATAGAGGGCCAAGCCGGTCACCACACCGCCACTGGAACCGCGAAAGCGGATCTCCGGATCGACTGCGAATCCTTCCCAGACCTCCAGTACTGGCCCCCATTCTGCATGCAACTCCGGATGGCCAGACAGCGGTTTTGGTGGCGCGGCCGGCCAGTTGATGCCTGGACACACTGAGGCCGCGTTCGTCGCTCCACACACCATTTCCGATGAATCGGTCAGCACGGGCAGTTCAAATAGATCTTGACCCGCCGATCGCAGTTGAGGCCGGCGTGCGTGGCCTGTCGTGTCAATCATCTGCAGTTGAGTGGAATTGATATAGGCACATGCGCCACAGCCAGTACACATATGGCCCGAAACAACATCTTCGATACTCGCAGGCCGGTTGCTCATCACGTTAGATTCCTCCATCAGCTAGCATCGCCCGCGTTTCGACGACCGCCGTGGAAATCGTCGATGCGTTCTGAGAGCCCGTCGTTCGCCAGAAATTCAGGATCGCCATGAGCACAATGCCGCCGGTCAGCCCCGCAAATCCAATTCGAGCCGCCATTGAACTGCCTGCCGTGAATGCCAACCAACCGAGGATGACCGCGGCAAAGAACAAGCTCGAAGCTTTCCAGATCGCTGCCGGCTGTGTTCCCTGACGACGATGCAACAACAGTGCCGAACCGATCAAGGCGACAACTTCTCCGCCACAACCGGCGGCCGCGATGGCTTCCAGACCCCAGCCCGACAAGCCCACCGTCGCGGCCGCGATGATTCCTGTCAGACGCAAAACATTCGAGGCCAGCGGATTCAGACTGTCCGCTCGGGCCAGTGCCGCCAGACTGGGGACGGCACGCAGAATCCTCAAACCCTGCATGATCGCCAGCCAGGTCATCAATGCCGGCGTCACCTGAAACGCCGAGCCATAGAGGATTCCGATCGCCAGATTTCCAGTCCACATCACGCACAAAGTGAAACTGAGTGCGATCAGTCCGAGAAGCGCCGCAATTTGATCCAGTCGTGCCGCAAACTTTTCGGGAGCAGTCTGACTGCGGGCCAGCACAGGCAAGAAGAGAGTCGAGGTTAATCGAGAGATCAACAGGGTCGGCACCATGGTCAGTTGAAAGGCTACGGCGTACCGCCCCAAATCTGCCGCCGCCGCTGATGCCAGCACGACGAGGCGGTCCCCCTGCAGGGCACCAAACATGATCAGGCTGTTGCAGGCCAACGGCCAGCCAAATCGAAATAATCGGCCGGCGATTTCGGGTCGATATCCCAGCCAGTAGCGACGAGTGGCGATCCCATGCGAGGCGATCACGAGCACAACCACTTGCAGCAAACTGATCCAGACGAATGCCGAAGCACTGTGAATGTGCTTCGCGAATACGGCTACGGCTGCGGTGGTCACCCCGGCGGATATCAGCTCGACAATCATGGAACTCCGGAAATCATGGTCCCGCTGGACGCGTTTGAAGTCCAGATGCAGCAATCCGCGAAGGCCCGCCACGGCCCCGAGCGCTGCGATCATCCAGGCCAGGCTGGGATTTCCCAACAGGCCCGCAATGGGCATGGCCGCTCCTACCAGTAGCACGCTGCAAACCATTCCACGAATCACCAGCATCGTCTGGGCCGTTGCCTGAAACTCTTTCCGGTCGCCGTCCTCGGCTTGAATCAGCAACCGGTCCGGCCCCAGATCGCTCAGCATGTCGAGCAGGCTCAGCGTGATCGCCAGGGTCGCGAAGACTCCCATCTCGCTCGGACCCAGGAGTCGTGCCAGAATGATGTTGCGCAGTAGTCCGAGCCCCTCACAACCAATTTGCGAAGCCGCAACAGGAATGGCTGAACGGGCCTTCCAGACAGCCATATCAGGCTCCCTTGCGACAGGCGGAGGCTGGCGCGACGAAGTCTACAATGTCATCCAACTGCTGGCGCGCGCGTTGCACCACGTCCGGGATTCGGTTTGACAGCAACTGCCGATCCGCGTTGCGCCGCAGGAACGATGCCTGCAAGGCGTGCAGCATCTCATCGGTTTGGAGATGCCTCAATTCAAATACCTGGTGAGCGTGCCCGCACGATTCATAGACCCCGCGCGTTTTCAAGCTGTAAGAAGCGGAAGCGGTGGGCACGCCCGAACTGAGGGCGGCGATTGTGCTGTGCATGCGGGTGCCGGCGAACCATTTCGTTTGGGCAATCACCCACTTCAACTCTGAGGGAGAATCGTCCGGAGAACAGATGGCAACGCGTTCCCTGTATTCCGGGGGCAGTTGCGACAGAACCTGACAACACGCGTCATAGTCGGATTCGGGATTTCCCTTAGGTGCCATGACGTGCGGGACCAGCACAATTCGCACATTGGTGGTTTGCAGCAGCCAGTTGAGGAAGGTCAGGACGAGTTCGCAATAGTTGGCCTGCAAGCCGAACTGCTGGACGGCGGATTGTGGTTGATTGTAGATTAAGCCACTGATGTTGAATCCGATGACCTCTCGCTGAGTACGCTCGACCGGCGAAAACCAGTTCACGAGTTGTGCTGGAAGTTTGGCGGGCATGATTGCCGGCAACGCGAAGGCCATATCGACCCCGCACCGGTGACGAAGCGGATCGAAGTGACTCCCCAACAGTTTTTGCAATGCCGTGAATCCATCCGTGTCGCGAGCCCAGGCCATGGTGGCCCGACGGACAATTCGCGAGGCGGTTTCGCTGGCCTGTTCTGATTGAAATGGTCCATAAGTCTGTGGCAGGAGCACCAGGGGGCGCCCGGCATCCAGTGCAATCAGTTTTGGCAGCACAATCGTTTGAAAGCGACGCGGCCCGTACAGGTCCGTAAAACTGTCGCCGGCGCTGACATCCAGGACGGCATCTGCCTGCCGTATGGCTTGCGCTGCCGGATTGAATCCACCACGGGCCCACGTGGCGACTCGGATATTCCACAGGCATTCGGGACGGTGGTAGCGTCGCGAATGAACGGCTCCGCAACGTTGAATTGGAACCCGTCGTTCCCCGAAGTCCACGGTATCGTGTCGGAGTCCGACACCGTGATCAAACACGGTGACTCGTTCGACATCCCGTGAATTCAGGTGCCAGAGAGCTGAATGACAAAGTGCCGTGACCCCGCGATTGCCCGTATCGGGGCTGGCACCGAACAGGCAGACGTTTCTGAGTTTGGAAGCTGTGTTCATGATGGACCGTACCTGATGCAAGCCGCGTGCCATTTAAATTGGGCGACGAATTGCCGACACAACCTGGAAAGAGCGTTCGATGTCTCGGTTTGCCCTCGACTTTTCTCAATTTGAGAAGGACCGCTGAATCAACCTGAGACGCTCGATGGAAACGACGTGAGGCATTCGCAATTTGCCACGACTGGGCAAGTTCAACTCGTGGCACGACCCTTGCTCTATGTCGACCAGTGCTGGCAGTCGACTCGCAGGGGCGACAATCCAGTGCCAACTCGGTTCCAATTACAACTCTGGAGAATGACCTGATGGCAAACAACCCATTATGGGCTTGGATGCAGTTTCAACGCGTCATCGCGGCGATCTCACTAGTCGCCTTTTCGCCGTTGTTTCTGATCTTATGGGTCCTCGTTCGTTTCACATCCCGCGGTCCGTTTCTCTATTCACAGAATCGACCCGGATTGCGGGGCAAGGTCTTCCGAGCGTTCAAGATTCGCACCATGCGGCCGGGATCTGACCGTGACAGTTCCAAGGCCCGATGTGTACTGAATTCCGATCCCCAGGTAACTGCCATCGGCAAAGTCCTGAGAAATCTGAAGTTGGACGAACTGCCACAATTGTGGAACGTGGTACGGGGTGAGATGGCCTTTGTAGGACCGCGTCCGATCGCCCTGCCGCTGCATGAAGAATTGTGCCGTGAGATACCCGGCTTTGAAGAACGTCTGCAGGTCCAACCCGGATTGACGAACCTGGGGCAGGTCTGCATCGAAGAAAACCTGGGGCAGGACCGCGTCGTGGAAGATTGGAGGCTGCGCTTTGAAGCCGAACGCCACTACTTCCGCTACCGTTCGGTGGCCTACGACTGCGTGATCATCGGCCTGACAATTCTCTACATCCTGCGTAAAGTCGTGCGGTCCATTCCATATTACAATCGTCGCCGAGGTCCTCGGATCGGCCTGACACATCGATCGTCAATCCAGACTCAACCCATACAACTTGATCTTGCGGTAGATGGTCGCTGACGAGATCCCCAACAGTCGTGCCGCCTCGTAGGCCGCACCATCGCACAGCGTGATCGCGCGGGAGATCGCCATGCGTTCGATCTCTTCCAGTGTGACAATGTCATCCTTCGTGGCAAAAGCGATGCCGGCAGCGGCGGTCGTCTGCAAGGGTTCTGACCTGGCTGCCACAGCAATTTGTGATGTGTCTGGCGACTTGACGAACTCCACGGCAGGTGGCATCCCACGCTGCGTTTCGCGAAACATCTCCTGGGGCAGCATGTGTGACGACAACATTTCCCCGTCATTCAGAATGACCACTCGCTGTATCAAATGGATCAGTTGCCGGACATTGCCGGGCCAGTCACAGGCTTCCAGCATTCTCATCGCCGACGGGTCCACTCCCTGGAATTTCTTTCCATATTGTTTGGCAAATCGCCGGAGAACATGATTGGCCAGCAGTCCGATGTCGCCCTCCCGCTCGCGCAACGGGGGCAGCAGGATCGGCACTACGTTCAAACGATAGTACAAATCTTCTCGGAGATTTTTGTCGCGGACTGCCGCTGCCGGATCACGGTTCGTGGCACTGATGATTCGCGCATCGGCCTTCAAATCCTTCAGACCGCCAACCGGCCGATACGTCCGCTCCTGCAGAAAGCGAAGCAGCTTGGCCTGCAATCCCATCGGCATTTCCGTAATCTCATCCAGGAACAGCGTCCCACCGCTGGCTTCACCAATCGCCCCGGCTCGAGCACGATCGGCACCGGTGAATGCCCCTTTCTCATGTCCGAACAAGGTGGCTTCGGACAATTCTGATGGGATCGACGCCATGTTCTGGGCCACAAACGGCCCCGTTGAGCGATCGCTGCAGCTATGAATGGCCGCGGCCACCAGTTCCTTGCCGGTTCCTGATTCGCCGCAGATCATGACGTTGACGTCGGTCGGCGCGACACTGCGGATAATCGAATACACCGTCCGCATCTGCGGTGAGGTGCCGATCAGTCCCTCGAACCCGGATTCATCACTTCCCAATTCCAGATTGCGAAGCCGGGCGAGCAAGTCGTATTGCTCGATTGCCTTGTTGATTGTCACCGCGAATTTGGCGACATCCAGCGGCTTTGTGAGGAAATCAAAGGCACCCAGCTTGATGGCTGCCGCGGCGACTTCCTGTGAACTGAATCCGGTGACGAACACAATTGGCGAATTGGGAAATTGCCGGCGCAATTGATCGATCAAAGTGGTTCCGTCGACATTTCCCAGTTGCCAGTCGAGCAGGATCGCCTGTGGAATATCAGATCCCAGCACCGACTTGATGTCCGCCGGCCCCGCAGCAGCACGTGCAGCATATCCCCTCTCTTCGATCATCCACGCCACCAGGGCTTGGAAGTCGGGATCGTCATCGATCACTAGTACCATTCGTCCACTTTGGCCCATGACACCCCACCACCTTTTTTTCCACCCTGAAGTCGTCGACATTCAGGCGGCGATTCCCGGATTGCATCACCGAGGAGAACCGTCAAATTTCCGACGAATCTGCGAACAATGGCCTGCGAATTGCTTTAACGGCATCGACAGGATGACGAGTGCGGTTCGAACGGCAAACTACGGGCTCTTTGGAACCCTATCAACTCTGAAACCCGCACTTTGTGATACTTCAGGTTGCTCGCGTGCCAAACTGACGCAGACGCAACTCAAATTGAGATTCAAATTGAGACTTCGTGAAACAAATCCAAGCTGCGATCTCCCTGGGTTCGCTTGCCAGAGGTCAGTTTAACAAGTGCCGCAGTAAGTCGTGATGCCACTCGGCAAGGCAAGACAGCTCACTCTATATGTTCCATCTTATTCACTCGCAATTGACTGGAAAGACGAAATTCGCGATGCAAAACATTCTTGTTACGGGCGGTTGTGGGTTCATTGGTTCCGAATTCATCCGACAACAATTGGCACTCGACGACGGTTCGACAATCATTAATCTCGACAAGTTGACTTATGCTGGCAATCTCGAGAATCTCGTTAATGTCGCCGACCACCCGCGTTATGTCTTTCATCGCGGAGACATCGCGGACCGTGAGTGCGTTGAGACGTTGATGAATCGTTACGCGATTGAGGCTGTCGTCAATTTCGCCGCGGAAAGTCACGTAGACCGCAGTCTGCTCGACTCCGCCCCCTTCGTCAAAACAAATGTTGTCGGGACCCAGGTCCTGCTGGACGCTGCCCGCACTGCCGATGTCAGTCGGTTCCTGCAAGTCTCCACGGACGAAGTTTATGGCAGCCTGGGGGCCACTGGCTACTTCGTCGAAGAGACACCCCTCGCCCCGAACAGTCCGTATTCAGCTTCCAAGGCTGCGGCCGACATGCTGGTGCGGTCGTATCATCACTCATTTGGATTTCCGGCAATCATCACCCGCTGCTCCAACAACTATGGCCCGTACCAATTCCCGGAGAAGCTGTTGCCGTTGTTCATCTCCAACCTGCTCGCCGACATTGCTGTGCCGATTTACGGTACCGGCCTCAACGTGCGCGATTGGATTCACGTCAGCGACCATTGCCGGGGAATCGATGCGGCACTGCGTCACGGCACACCGGGCGAAGTGTACCTGTTTGGCGGTCGGACTGAGAAAACGAACATCGAAATCACTCACCTCCTGCTCAAATTGCTGACGAAGCCGGAATCACTGATGCGCCACGTCGTCGACCGCCTGGGCCATGATAACCGGTATGCTGTTGATTGTTCGAAGTCCGAGCGAGAGCTCGGGTGGCGGCCGCGCGTCACGTTTGAGCAAGGTCTCCTGGAGACGATCCAATGGTATCGTGAGAACCAATCGTGGATGGCAAGTGTCAAGAGCGGCGATTATCTCGAATACTATTCTCGCCAATACCAATCAGCTAAGCCGGTCACCCACTAATGGAATCCTAACTGCCAGCGACCGCGTCCTCATCGCCACCCCCGAAGCACTGTCTCGGCCGTAGCGACTCGAACCGCTGCGGATGCCACCCGGTCTCCAAGCCTGAATGATGTTGCTGGCCGCGCCGATCTCCGCGTCCTACATGCCCTTTTAAAGAACGTCAAATCATGCAACTGGCCACCACGTCGCTGCCGGGTGTCATCATCATCGAACCTCGAGTCTTCGCTGATGCCCGTGGTTTCTTCATGGAAACCTATCATCAAGACAAATTCGCCGCGGCCGGAATCGATGCGTCTTTTCGACAGGACAATCATTCTTATTCGCGTCACGGTGTGCTCCGCGGCTTGCATTATCAATTCGAACATCCCCAAGGCAAGCTTGTGCGAGCCATCCGTGGAGCTGTCTTCGATGTTGCCGTCGATTTGCGACGGGGATCACCACACTTTGGTTCCTGGTTTGGAACACAACTCACCGCGGACAATCGCCGACAGCTCTATATACCGTCCGGCTTCGCACACGGCTTTTGCGTCTTGAGCGACGAGGCGGAAGTCGTCTATAAGGCCACTGACGTCTGGCATCCGGGTGACGAACACACGATTCGCTGGGACGATCCCGATCTGGGTATTGATTGGCCGTTCACCAATCCACTCGTCTCTGAAAAGGATGCGGCCGGAAGATCCTTCGCTGAGGCTCGCCACTTCAATTAGCAATTACTCTTCAGCCCAGTTAATTTGGGCGTGTGAATTTGCGTACCTGAATCCTCGGCGCCAGCGACGGAGTTCCAGGTCGATAGGCTTCTGAACTTGACGCCAAATCAGTTTTGATTTGGTCCACGACTCCCGAAGTGATCTACTCCACGTTTGAAGGGAGTGGGGGGGAAACATCCGCGTTGGCAAGCTCGTCCAATAGTTGGTGCAAGCCATCCATTCGACGCACGTTGGGCGTCAAGGCGGGTGCTGCCGGCTGTCGGCTGAGTACACGACTGATCTCGCCGAACAATTCTTCGCGGCGGATGGGCTTTGCCACATAGCCGTTCATTCCCACCGCGAGGCACTCGACACGGTCCCCCTCCATGACATTGGCAGTGAGCGCGATGATGGGCACCGGAGTGGTGTTCGCGGCCTGTTCCGCCTCGCGAATCGCTAACGTCGCTTCCAATCCACTCATTCGGGGCATTTGCATGTCCATCAGGATCAGATCAAAGGACTGCGCTGCGGCAGCATGCACCGCGGCCTCGCCGTCATCGACCTGAGTCAATTGGAATCCCTGCTTCTGCAACAGCAGCATGACCAACTGCTGATTGAACTCGTCGTCGTCGGCGATCAGAACCTTGAGCGGTCCCATTGCGGAGGCGTTGTCAGTGATGCGGCGATGGGGGACCGAATTCGCATTGAAAGCTTCTTCCTGTGCGATGGCAAGTTCGATCTCGAAGTGGAATGTACTGCCACTGCCCAGTTCACTTTCCACCCAAGCGCGGCCATGCATCAAATCGACGAGTGCCGCGACGATTGACAGGCCGAGTCCTGTGCCGCCGAACTGGCGTGTCGTGGATGTGTCCGCCTGCTCGAATGGACGGAAGATCGAATCGAGTTTGTCGGCGGGGATGCCAATGCCCGTATCGCGAACTAAGAAATGCCAACGCGGCTTTGTGCTCTCACCGCTCCCTGCCTGCACCAGGACCGCCACTTCTCCCTGGGACGTGAATTTGATCGCATTGCCGACCAGGTTCACCAGGATCTGGCGCACCCGTCGCTCGTCACCGATCAACGATTGAGGCACGCCCTCGGCGAGCTCAGCCTGTAATGTGATGCACTTGTTCTCGGCTGTCAAATGGAACATCGACAGCGTACGCTGGATGCAGTCGCGCACCGAAAACGGGGCAGATTCGAGATCCAGTTTGCCGGCTTCGATCTTCGAGAAATCTAGAATGTCATTGATGAGCGACAACAAATGTTCGCCTGACGAATACACCGTGTCGAGCAGTTTGCGCTGATCGCGGCGCAGCTCACCGTCCAGCGCGAGCTGGGTCATACCCAGAATTGCGTTCAGGGGCGTACGGATTTCGTGGCTCATGTTGGCCAGAAATCGTCCTTTTGCCTCGCTGGCCGCCTTGGCGACTTGGTTCACCTCGCGTAACAACTCGGCCTGTCGTGAAAGTTCGCACGCCTGACCTTCGATTCGCGCCCGTGACTTCTCGGCCTCCGACGCGTACTCTCGCAGGGCCTCTTCCTGCCGCTTCTGGGCGGTGATATCCGACATCGTTCCCACCATGCGCGTCGGTTGGCCCGCTGCATCGCGCACCATTCGCCCGCGGCTGTGAAACCAACGGTACTCGCCGCCGATCGTCCGCATGCGGTGTTCAATGTCAAACGGTGTTTCGGACTTCAGATGGGCTTCCAATGACGCTTGAGTAGATGCGCGGTCATCCGGATGCATCAGCTCGAACAGCCACTGCTTGTTGTGCTGCATGGCCGCATGGTCATAGCCGAGAAGCTCGGCCAGCCGCGGCGAATGATAGACCTCGTCGGTCTGAGTGTTCCAGTCCCAGACCACATCGTTCGAGCCGCGGACCGCCAGTTCAAACCGCGCTTCGCTCTGCCGCAGTCGTTCCTCGGCCAGCTTGCGCTGGGTAATGTCTTTCACGTTGCCCAGATACTGAGTGATCTGCCCGGCTTCATTGCGCAAGGCAACGGCCCGGCAGGCGACCCAGGTGGTCACGCCGTCTGGTTTGCGATAGCGGTATTCCGATTGGAATTCGTCACCGGAATGGGCGCAGCATTCCCATTCGGCTTGGACACGCTTACGGTCGTCAGGATGCAGCGCATCCATCCAACCCTGTCCCGCGGCCCGTTCGGAGGACATCCCTGCCAGCTCGCACCACTTTGGGTTTACAAAAGTGCAGGAACCGGTGCCGTCGGTCAGATACACCCCGGTGGGTGAATGGTCGATGACGGCCTGCAATCGTCGTTCACTGGCACGATAAGCCTGTTCCACCTGCAACCGTCCGGTGACGTCGTGCAGCACGCATTGCATATGGGTGAAACTACCCTCTTTCAGGCACGGCGTCGCATCGAGCAGGGCATTCACCGTGGCACCATCCCGGGTCCGCAGATCGAGTGCATAGGCCGTGAGCGATTCACCCTGCTGCAACCGTCCGCGGAGATCGGAGGCGCGATTCCGATCGGCCATGTAATCCAGGATCGACGCTCCGATCAAGGTTTCTCGCGAGGTATGCAGTAAGCCCGCGCCTGCGGCGTTGATCCAGCGTAAAGTACCCGCCAAATCGAGCACAACCAGACCCACCGGAGCGCCGATAGCCAGATCACGGACGTATTCGGCATCCACGGCAGACGATATTCGATCCCGATTATTGAGAGCCTGCCACTGCAGCGCCACGCCGCACACTGCAGCCAGCAAACCCGCCAAACCAAACAGCGTGGGCACGCCCCATCCGACTGAGTCCAGTGAGCCCTGCACCGCTGCAGTCTGGTCCTGTGTCCGCACCGCGCGGCGAGCTTCCGCACTTTCGGAGAGTGCCGAGTGAATAGTGGCGACCGACTGCGTCAGCATTACTCCCTGCAGCATACGGCGATCATTTAGCACGTCTGTCGACAGGTCGATCAAGTTGAACGACTCATCCTTGGCACGGTAGAACAAATGCTGCAGCAATTCGATGTTGAGCACACTCGCGTCGGCACTAACCTGTGCGGCATGCCGCAACCGAAAGATCTCGCTCTCGCCGTTCTTGACGATGTCCTTGACTCTCTCCTTGGCCTGGACACGCTGTTCGCGATCGGCACTGAACGAAAGCTGCACAAGTTCGTCGGCATAGACATGGAGTGTTTGCAACGACAACTGCCACGCATCGGCACCCTCCGAGGGAGTGATATTCCGGATCGCTGTCCGCGTCGATTGGTCGTTTTGGATGCTGGCAACAACGATGACCAAGAAGAACGCCGAAAGCATGACGCCGGGCCAGCAATGACGGAGAAATTTCCGTGGCGATGCATTCCAGGAACGAGTTGTCCACCACATCATCATGAGACGGGCCAGTTGAACGGAGAAGGAAATCGAAGTTGGATCAACCGTCGAACTATCGGTTTCGCCGCCACGTCACCCGAAGTTCCAATTCGGAAATTGAGGGGATTTGCAGAGGCAGCGGAGAATGTTCCGTCGATTCCCAATGCTCCGGTTGTTCTGAAAGTACCAGCAAGCACCCGTTCGGGTTGCTACACCGCGGTGGGGCAATGCCGTTCATTTTACCGTAGCACTCATCCTTAACCTTGCGAATGAAGATCAGCAGCCACGGCAAAGAGTTGCCGCCTTGGAGAGCAAGATCATGCCTGCCGACGGCAGACACGCCTCACAGACTGGTTCGCGCCGGCAGTGGGCACATTGCAGATCAGACACCACTCCGGCAGGTGCGGGTTATCAGCCCAGTCCGAATGCACAAATGAACGGACAGATTCCTGCACCGAGGAGAGAATACTTGATATGCCAAGATCGGGATCTTCTGCTACTGGAAGAACTCTAAGTTGTGCGAGAACGTCTTCCCACATCTGAAGATGCCGCTCCTGTAGTCGAAGAATTATGTCTAGTAATGAGCCTCTCTCCAAGCTGAGTGCCCTCGAACCGGTTCGCATAGTCCGAAGGAACAGAAATCCACACAGGCGTTTGTCAAAGGTCCGAAATGGTTGAAATTCGCCATTCTCAAGCTGAGGTGAGAGAAAGAAAGTTTTACCGGAGAAGTCATCCTCTTCCGAATCATAAATTCCAGTGAACCCAACACGAATCGCAGGAAAGATATGGTCTTGATCTGTTCTTTCTGCTGGAGGCCCATCAATAAGGCATCGATTTGCTTCGTCCCACCATTCGATGTGATCTCGGAAATGCCTGAGTTGTTCCTGGTTCAGGTCGAAAACGACCACCTCGACGGATATAGCAACAGGATTGCTTTCAGCATCGACGTAGCGCCCCGCGTAAAACTCATGCTCATCGATTACCGCTAATCGAGATAGTCTCTCGGGGCCGAGAACAAGGTCGATTGCCTCAAGAACCGTAGATTTTCCGGTGTTGTTATCGCCGACGAGAACCGCATGTCCCGGAAAGTGAAGCGTCCCGGTCAGGATCCCTCGGAAATTCTGAATGGTTATTCTCGCCAGCTTCATGGTTCGCCTTCGCGAAGTTATTCCTGCTCAAACCCGTGATCCGTGAACTTCAATGTCCGGCAGTTTTCGGTTACGTCGCGGACGAGTTTGTCGCTGGCTCCGTCGGGGAGTTTGGCTTGGATTTCTAGGGTGATCTCGACTTCGGCTCCGACCAGTCCGGTTAGGTGTTGGATGACTTCCTCGGCGATGCGGGCTGCGTCGCGGCCGAGACGGAGCGGGTCCACTGGCACCGAGCCGTGGAACCGGCTGAGTTTTTGAGCCGGGGGGAACGATTCTGGTTTGCCCTGGCTGTGGGATCGTTACGGTGCCGTTCCCGGTAGGGGAGCGCTACGAATGCCAAAGTGAACGTACTGTCTGAGCGAGGATCGCAGAGGCTCCGCGTGAATCACCGCGCATTTGGTCCCGAGTTGCGATCAGAATGCCCGCTGCGGCTGCTGGATCGTCAATCTTCCGACGGTGAGGTTTGCCGAATGCCGTCTCGTGTAGATTGTCGCTCCCTTTCCAGGCCGCCTAAGCCTTACGAAACACTTCGCAGACTCCTTTGGCCCCCGCTGTGTAAGCCTTGCGATATTCTTCCAAGGTGTCGTTGAAATCGAAGCTATCAAAGGGATCGGCCATGGTCTGCCCTCAATGTTCACTGGTGAATGACCCGCCACGTCAGTGTAACCATAGCGACGTCCGTAGTACAATATGTCCATCATCGAGAACATCATTGGGGATGAAAATCGCCTGCGTGTCTGTTGTTCGGTGATTTTGATTGCCGGATTCCCACTATCATCTTCCGCATCCAATGCGAATTGTGGAGTCGGCCGCGATCACTCCGCCAGTTCACATGAACGATAGAAGCGCCTGACGAATCGATTGCAGACTTTTGGTGCCGAGTCACGGGAACTCCGACGGGTCTAACTTTGGGAGTTCGCTTACTTCACTGGCGCATTCAATCCAAACCGTAACGTCTTGGCGAACGCGCAATTCCTCAATCCGGTGAAAACCGAACGACAATCGCAATTTGGATGTCGTGACCTCGTCCGGCAACCTTAAAGAGCAGGCGATCGAAGTCGCCGAAACCAATTCAAATCCGTGTTGCCATATCACGGTGGCGTGTACACAATGGAGTCAAGGTCGCGAAACGACGCGTGAAATAAGGTGCGAACCGCTATTCCCAGGCTCGAATCAGATACGGCCGGCAGAGTGGAGTCAGTCCCTCTTACTGAGTGACTGAAAGTCCGCAGGATGATGACCGAATATCTTTTTGTCGGTGGTCCTCTGGATGGTGAGCGGCATCGCGTGCACTCGACCACCAGCCGACTGGCGGTCTTAGACGAATTCGAAGGCCTGGTGTTCTATTATCCCGGCACCTTTGAAGTTCCAGCGCTCCGACCACATCCATCGACCAGTACGATTAGTGCCTATATTGTGGATGGTCGTTATGAGGAATTTGCGTCTCGGCTGCGGTTGATGGCGAAGCAACCGCAGTTTGCCGACTTACTGCAAACGAGTTGAATTCCCTCACGATCGCGACCACCTGGCAAATAATGTTGCGTCACGCGCCTGCTGATAGCTAAAAAAAGCATTGCACCCTAATGAGCGCCATTCTTGAGGCAGTGTCCCATCCGATGGAGTGACGGATGTCAGACCATCGGACGGAACCACTCTGCCGCTTGCCCACTCACTAGTTGGCCGCAGCCAACACCGCCCAATCGGATGCCAACAAGTTGAAGGTGACGTCCATTTCTGGCTCAATATTGCGCAGCCACCGGCTGAACTGATGCAGCATCAATCCGGCCGCAATATTGGCCGTATAGATCGTGCTCCGGGCCGTGCAGCTTCCCGCCTGAGCCTCGGAGTGGTCAAACAAAGTGGTGGGATAGTGTTCCCGCCCCGCGTCGTCGGCGACCGTGAGGATCCGTAACACCTCCCCCAGCATGCGCCCATCGGACCAGAAGCGCGCGTTCAAATGAGCCGCACGCCAAATGGCCGCGCGGGTCGAGATCGAATCGACACAACAGAAGAAGGCTTCCCCGGCCACGTGACGGGGACGAAACCGATCATTAATCGTGGTGACCTCAATGAGGGGATCGATCTCGCGGACGGCACGTTCCGTCGCCAGCACCTTGGCGAGTCCGAGATCACTCTGACGGTAACCTTGCGTGGTAACATTGGTCAGTTCCACGCTGTCAAAATCGATGAGGGTTAATCTTTGAACGCCCAGGGCCGCCAATTGCAAAGCCACCTGCCGGCCAATGGCTCCCACTCCAATGACCGTGGCCGTGACCGACTGCAATTGCAAGGTCGGGATGAGGTCTTGTTGTCGGGAAAATCGATCAATCATGGATGTCTCCGTTAAAGGAACCAGGAAAAAGGTGGCGGTCGGTCTACGAGGCTGGCCAATCCACGATTGATGGGAATCGATCTCGGGAATGCGGCATGAGCCGCAGGGCGCCGGCCATCCAGGGTTGCAAGGGCAATCCCTCCAGGCATTGCTGGACTGTGGGAATGCACCCCAGATCCTCCAGGATGTGCCGTGCGGCGAGATCGCGCACAAACACGCGCCGGTCCTGGGAATTGGAAATCGCCAGGCCGAAGACCTGCTCGGCGAGCAGCATCCCGAAGCTATTGTGTAACAGCATCCGGTGCCGGTTGTCGGGCAGGTGGGCCTTGGTGGCATCGAACCATTGATGCACGGCCAGGTAATCGTGAGCCGAGCCGCCCCAGGTCTTGGCGGAGCGCTCGGCATGAATCAGAGGGTTGCTCATACAGGGGACTTTCTGAGAGGAGTGTGTAGTTCCAGGACGCGATACGGACCCTGATACCCGGCCGCTCGCAACTGATCCCAGGTGACCGCCTCGGGATCGTAGACTTCAGGGTCGAGGTACCGTTCCATTTCGTAGCAGTAATCGACCGGAGGTTCTGTGGTAAAAAACTCAGCATTGAGGCGGCAACATTCGTCGGCCGCTGCAGACTCGGAATAGTACAAATTGCAATGAGCGTGCTCCCCTTCCGGAACGAAGAACTCATCGCTATGTTCCCATTGCTGTTCGAGAATGATCCAGGCTTGCTCCGGAAAGCCCGTTGCCGGTCCCGGCAAGCGAATGCTGTCGGTCGTTTCCCCGTTTTCTGCAGAAACTGGAATTCCTGTACGCGGGGTATTTGATGATTTCACGCCGGTCCCTTCGCTTGAGAGAGTTGCCGGGAGTCGTCGGTCAGGTCATCCCACATTTCCGACACGGAAACTGGCCCGGATTGCTCTGCGAACCAGTCATTCGGGCGAAACTCCCGGTGCCGAACGTGTTGCCCGTATTCCTGCTCCCAGCCTGGCCAGTCAGTCGCCGCAAAGGGCCGGCTCCAGTCGACCGTAACGGGGATTTGCAGACCGCCTCCTGGCCCCGTATGAAACTGGAGCCGGGCATAGGTTTGGCCCCCTTGAGCGAGAATCGCCATGACGGCCCAGTCACTCCGCCCGAACACCCGGGCGAACGTCTCTTCGTCCACGCGGCTCGGTTGAGCCGAGGTCCCCGGATGCGTATGAATCCAGACCCGCGTTATGCGATGCTCGCCATAAGACGCGTTATGTGGAGTCGAACGTTATGTGGAGTGGCATTCGCTCGCCTTTCTGTATTGGTGTTCGATCTTGTTCAATCTCCGCATAACTTTATAAGGATTCCAGCCAGTCTAGGATTTCTGGATCCGA
>JAKFVC010000207.1 GCA_021732415.1 Planctomycetaceae bacterium | reverse complement strand
CCCCCAACCCCTCTCCCCGGGGTACCAGGGCGAGGGGAGAAATTGTCGCTGCGCTTCCTTCATTAGAATGCTTACTCGCCCTACCCCGCCCTGGCCAATGCCAACGGCTGTCGGGCTTCAATGGGAACCGAGCTGATCACGGGGGTTTCAAGTGCTTCGCTGACTGGCGTGCGCCAGGTCATTTCCAATTCCAATCCCCCCTTGAGCTGGCAGACGACGTCGAACGCCTTGGGGCGCAGGCGGGTGACATCGAGCAAGACGCTGGCGAGCGTCTTCAATGGGGATTGGGATTCCTCGTTCGTCGTCGTTCGAAGTTGAGGATCCCTGGAGGCCCGAATTTCGAATTCTGCTCGCGGATTTTTCTCGCGGAGTGGCTGCAGCGCCAGGACTGTCGCAATGCAATGGGATTCGGAGGTCGGCTTGCCCCTGGCGTCAATTTGCAGCTCTGGATCCCAATAACTCCAGGTGACCCAAACTCCAGGACGCGATGGATCGGCCAGCAAATTGGCTGCCGCGAGGAGAGCATCGACTTCGCCCTGTGGACCTCCGCCTGCTCCCAGGCATGGTCCTTGGCAAGGTAGTGATAAACTGATTGTGCTGGAGACGGAGTGCAACAGATTATGCGGTACAACTTGCACCGAGACTCCCCACGGACCGTCGTTGCCGTACTTGTGCAGGGTCGCGGCGAAGGCCCCTCGGCCCACGAAGCGCGAGGCCGATACGACTCCCCATTCGCGGAAATCCTGCGGCGAACGATCCATCGAGCGGATGGTTTCATGCACCGCCGCTAGCGAGGTAATCGTCTGGTCGTCACTGTTTTTGAGGAAGTGTGGCGTCACTTGCGGGGGGAATCTGGTCCCCGGTTCCTGGCGCAGCGCCGCTAATTCGGGTAGCCCCAAACGCACCACAGTCCACGCTGCCAGCTCGCAGCGGAAGCTGAGGTGTTTTCTTGCGTCAGGCGATGGGTTGAAGCACTGGGCCACGGAAATTCCTCGGGTGAGGTGGTTGATGATCGACGTAATGAACTGCGATTCAGAGCCCAGCCCCCAGGCTAAAGTTTGGGTGCCGCTGGCTTGCCCGCCGTGGCCGGCTGGGCGATTTCGATTCGTTTGATACTCTGTAAACGCAACTCCGTGCGGTGCCCCACTTCTACGCTCTTCCGGCTGACGAGTTGACGGTCCGCGTCGAACCACAGGTCAGTTTCGGAAGGTCCCTTCAATCGATAATGCGTGCAGTTGATCGTCCGCGTGCCAACAACGACCGCTTCTTCGCCGATCCGTTCGCACTCGGCCTTGATCGTTGCTCCGCTGTCCACATCGAGCAACGAGATGGCTTTCAGTTTGTCGAGGGCCGCTGGCCAGTACCAATAGCTGGTCGTCAGATGCACTGCCGGTCCAGCGGGTTGGGGATGTTCATCGACGGAGACTTCCGTGCGTGTGGCTTCGAGGACCGCGCGGACGGCCCGCCGATCAGACCCGGCATGCGTCAGTCCGTCCAGCTTGCGCGGTTGGCCGGCTTGCCAGGATTCAGAACCTTGATAGCGATGGACGTACGTGAAAAAGAACACGTTAATGCTGATCTGAGCGTCAGTTGTGGCGACGGTGCGTCCGTCGGAATGTTCGGCAATCTCCAGCCGGCTGGTGCCTACTCGCGAGCCATCGACGATGATGTCGAATTCGCGGACTTGCTGTTGCACGGGACGTGAAGATTCTGGGCGTGAGGGCTCGGCTGCTTGTAGCGCGCTGCCGCTGAGCAGCGCGAAGATAGATGCACACAGCCAACCAGCCATGCGATGACGCAGCATGGTTCCCTCCTTGGAACACAGACTTGGTTTGGCCCAAAGATTCCCGCTGGCCAGTATTCAAATCGTCCTCTATTCAGCGCCTAATTCCCGACGATTTATAGAGGTTATAGCCGCACTTTAACGAACTTCGATGCGGCGCCAATCGCAAAAGCTGAAAACCGACTTATAGACATCATGGAATTTGTGTGATTTGGGCCGAATTGGGAAACCAGGCGTCGATGATTTGCAGATTTTCCAGATCGACCCATCTGCCATTTGGCAGGCAGCGTAGGGAGCCCTTTTCGGTGGCTACGGCGTTTTAACAGGACGATTGCGCGGATCGAAAGTGTGAGAGTACCAGAGTATGAGGGTATGAGAGTCCGATCGAATTCGTCCGGCATGCCGACTCCATTACTGTGGCACCCTCATGCTCTCAAACCAAAATGTGACACTGCTCAAAGCAAGTACGATCAAGTGCCGGATCTGAGCGCGAAACATGAATACGTACAAGAATGGCCGGCTTCTCTCTTGCAGAGACTGCGGAGAATTGGTCAGATCCGTGCCGCAGGCGGCGGCCAAGGATCGGCTGCTGGGGATTTCCACCAAGGAGGGAACAATCATGGACCGAGCGGTCTTAAGCGAAGCTCTACGTGATTTGTACAACGAAGACACGGGAGCCTCGTTGGATGTCCTGGGTGAAGATGTCGCATTGATCGCCGATCTGGGGCTGGATTCGGTCGACGTCGTGAGCCTGATCATGCAGGTCGAACGTCAATTCCGTATTCGCCTCAGCCTGGCCGAACTCAATCAGGTTCAGACGTTCGGCGATTTGCTGAATCTGGTCACGATCAAATTGCAGCGGGATTCGGGGTTCCGCGCGGCTTGAGTCATCGTCGCCCCCGTTGGGCTTGTCCCAACGGAGCGGTGACTGGCCCGCTACCAAAGAAAAACGTTCTTGACGCTCAACGTGTA
Source organism: Planctomycetaceae bacterium (assembly GCA_021732415.1). GTDB lineage: Bacteria > Planctomycetota > Planctomycetia > Planctomycetales > Planctomycetaceae > JAKFVC01. Next base: position 33,260 of record JAKFVC010000207.1, on the reverse strand, counting down.
GTCTCCGATGCCCCCTGCCGCCGTGAGCGAATTGTTGTCACAGTTGCGACTGAATGGCGGCAGGGGGCATCGGAGACGTAAAGGTTGAGAATTCTGCAGAACTCGCTGCTGGGTAGCTGACCAGTCAGCGCTCCGTTTGGGACAAGCCCAACGGGGGCGGTTTCGAAATGCCCCACCAAACAGCGGCTGCGCCTCTGGGCCGCGACTGAATGCCCACAATCTGGCGCGAGGATCCCCTCTTCTGGTATAATCTCCTCACCAATTTCATCCATTGCCCTTGTGAGGCTGCCTGATTGTGCTGGAATTCGTCATTTTGCATGCGTTTGCCGCGGCCGTCAGCCTGTTCGGCGTGTTGATGATGTGGCGGCATCGGTCGCAATGGAATCAACAGCAGGCCGATCCCCAGATGGAAGTCGGCGAGCGGCGTTTTCTGCATCGGCGCTACCGGCTTCGCATGCAGTCCTCGGCGTTGACGGTGATCCTGGGGTTGATGCTCAATGCCAGTAACGAACATCTGGTGAATTGGAATTGGCGCCAACCGGGACCATTTTTCCTCTATGTGACCGTCATGCTGGTGTTGGCCGTCTGGATCATCATTCTCGCGTGTGCCGACTTTCTGTCGGCGCAAGTGGTGCAAAGAATGACTCTGGCTCGACTGCAAGAGCACCAGCGGCAACTGGAACAGAGCATTGTTGAGCTGCGCCAGAACAAGCAGCCGTAGTTCGCCAAGGCACGGCCAGGCTTTGGGCGGTGTTTGATGAATCCAATACCTACTCCAAATCAAGTGATCAGATTCACCACGGAGACACGGAGAACACGGAGAAATCTCAAATCTGGTCTCCGTGCTCTCCGTGTCTCCGTGGTGAAATTTCCCGTCGGCTGATTCACCAAGCACGGCCGCAGCGAAAATCCCGGCTCGACTTGCTCTTGCCCGAATTTCCGGGCCATGTGACACTACGCCGCGATTGGCGGAGGTCTTTCGAAGGGGCTTGTTATCAGATACGTGGCGTCATTGCTGTGCGTGATGGGACTGGTGCTGGGCACCGGGTGCATCGGCATGCGCGGACGGGCACCGGCTCCCGCGGCCGCACAGACTGTGAACTCCGTCTTCGTTCCGAATGAGGATCAGGAAGTTGTCTGGGAACGGATCGTCGACGTCGTTCACGACTACTTTGAGATCGCTCGCGAAAACCGCCTGGACGGTGTCATCGAGACCAAACCGCTGGTCGCCGCCAGTCTCCTGGAACCGTGGCACAAAGATTCCGTGGGCCTGAATAATCGCCTGGAAGGGACTCTGCAATCGATTCGGCGTCGCGGATTTGTGAATGTGACGCCGGCCCAGGGGGGATATCTCGTCAGCATCGAGATTTACAAAGAGCAAGAGGATGTCCTGACCACGCCGGATAAGTCGGCGGGCAATTCGACCTTCCAGGAAAACCGCCCCCTGCAACGCGACTTGACGCTGGTTGTTGGTGATGCCGCGCCCCAGGGGTGGATTGCACTCGGGCACGATCAAGCGTTGGAAGATCGCATGTTGCAGCAGATTCAACAGCGATTGGCTGCCGTGCAGCCGCAGACGCCGCCCGGTTGAAGCGGTTTCCTGTGTGGGATTGTCGTCTCGATTACCGCTGAGTAGATCATTACGATGGAGACAACCCATTTTGTCTCCCGCTTTGATCCTTCGCGATGACAACCAGCCCCATTGAGCGTTACGACCGAGAACCCAGTACGTTTGCCCGGCGTTTCTTCTGGCTGACGCTGTCGGTGTTCGCGATCGGGTGCGGGGTGGCTCGGTTGCTGGTCCTGCTGACTGCCGGGCGCGCCCCCTCAACCTGGGGACATTTTCCGCCTGCGTTTTGCGTCAGTACGGTATTACTGCTGGTCGGCAGTCTGGCCCTGCACCGAGCATTACAGGCGGTACGGATCGAAAAAGCCGTCGGCTTTCGTCGAGCCCTTCTAGTGGCGCTGGGTTCCGGCACGCTCTTCGTCGGGATTCAAAGTTTCGGCCTGTGGTGTTTGATCCAGCAGCAACGTCCGGATGATGCATCGACCGGCGTGAATGCGTTCATGGTGATGCTGGCCGCGTTGCACGGACTGCACTTTACGGTGGCTTTGATGTTCTTGTCTTATGTGACCGTCAAAGGTTTTGCCGCCCGCTACGACCATGAATACTTCTGGGGAGTCCAGGTCTGTGCCTGGTTCTGGCACGCTCTGGGGATAATCTGGTTGGCGATTCTGGGAGTGTTCTTGATTACCGCCTGAAGAGAACGTGACAACTTCTCTTCGCGCAATTCGACAAACTTGGTATCACGCCGACCTTGGAGGGTTAGAGTGGTTCTACTGAATGTTTGCGCGACGGAAAAGGTACGAGAGTATGAGTGTGTGAGAGTAACGGGGAGGCATTTAGAGCGAAAAGGCTTGAATTGTCGTCAACTCATACTCCCTCACTCTCATACCCTCACACTGGTCATATTCGCAATCGATAAGTTCCAACGCTCTACCACGGAATCATTTCGAGTCACACTCCCACTGCCCGCCTGAAAGCCGAGACCAGGTCATGAAGTGCCGTGTTTACCTGCAGTGTCTGATTGTGGGTTGCAGTCTGTTGCTGATCGGCGGCTGTTCCTACTCGCGCGGGAGTCAGGTCAGCCGCGCCTCCGAAACAGGCCAGAAAATCGCCGATGAATTGGCTGAGGACGATGCCCCGATCAAAACCGCCAGCGCCGAGACGTCTGCTGACGATAGTGATGGTCCCCCGAGTCAGCCCGGCGTCAAATCGAGTGGCGGATCGCGCAAGAAGCTGACCGGCTGGTTGAGCAAGGGCAAGACTAAGTCGAGCACGATTCCGCTCGATCGGACTGACAAGTCGAAGACCGCCGATGCCGATTCGGCCGCGGAAGAGGATTCCGGCTGGTGGAAGCATCAAGATGCTCCGGCGACCGTTCAGAACGATCAAAGTGGCAAGTCGAAAGATCCCGATGCCCTGTCGCTGAGCAGCTCGAATCCATTCGACAGATAGCCCGTAGCCCGACTCTCTGAGTCTGGAGTTCTCTCGTCATTCGTAAGATACCCGACTCGGAGAGTCGGGCTACGACTACTTCTTTCCCAGCGCCCGCTGCTGAGCGAAGAATTCTTGCAAAATCATCCGGCAATCGTCTTTCAGGACGCCTCCCAGTACGGTCGATTGATGATTCAGTCGCGCATCTTGCGTGATTTGATACAGCGTGTGACAGGCCCCGGCTTTCTGATCGGTCGTGCCGTAGATGACCGTCGGTATTCGGGCTTGAACGATGGCCCCCGCGCACATGGGGCACGGTTCCAAAGTCACATAGAGCGTGCAGCCCAGCAGTCTCCACGAGCCCAAATGCTCGGCCGCCTGGGTGATCGCGACCATCTCCGCATGGGCTGTGGGATCGTTGAGAGCCTCCCGCTGATTGTGCGCGGCGGCGATGACCCGGCCCTCATGCACGATGATGGCGCCTACTGGCACTTCACCCTCGTCAAAAGCCGCGCGGGCCTCAGCGAGCGCGATTCGCATCCAGCGATCATGGGGTTGCAGCGGATCATCGAATTCTGAGTACAGGGACATAACGTTGAGGTGACCTTGCGCGAGTGTCGTTGATTCTCATTTCCTGCCCAACTGGGTTGCAGGCTTTGATGGATAAACGCCGGAAAACGTGGGTGCAATATGACTGTTGGCTGCTGACACTCAGCATTCTTAGCGACAGAAGAACACGGAAGAAACACAGAAGTCAGGAAGTGGAAGCAGTCCCTTTCTGTGTTTTTTCTGTGTCATTCTGTGGCTAAATATCACTACTTAATCACTTCACTGCCGGGCCGATGAAAACTCGCACCTGCGATCCGTGAGACCCAGCTTATTTCAAGACTTGAGAGTTCGAGACATTGTTACCGAACTTCTCGAAAGCATCGAGTTGCCAGACCACCTTTTTGGTTTTCGGATCGATCTCGATCACCAGCGGCTGGCCGGGACCGGCGTGGCAATTGCCCACGAGGTAATGTCCATTCGCTAAGACTTCCAGGGTCGTGACCCAGGCCAATGTGATGCCCGGCAGATCTCGCTGTTCAATCTTCCAGACGACTTCTTTCTTGGGAGTCACTTCCAGCACGCTGTGACCGTTGCCGGTTGCAATCAACGTATTCCCGTTCGCGAGTCGCAATGCCGCAAAACACTTGTTACCGAAAGCCTCGGGACCGTGACCCCCTTTGGGTTCCTTCCCGAAGAGCGGCACTTCGTATTCCCAGACGACTTTTCCCTCGGCGTCGTATTCGCGAACGAACCCATCGCCTTCATGACAGACCAGATAATGGCCTGACGACAGTTTGCGGGCGAGGCGCGTATCGGTGTGAGGATGCGGGTGCAGGACCTTCAGTTTGATTTCCTTCAGGAGCTTGCCGTCGCGGTTGATCTCAATGATTCGCCCCGGACCCGATTCGGCGATCATTACCTGCCCTTCCGGCAGAGGCTGAAAAGCGTGGACCTCAACTGCCTTCCCGGCATTGCCATTCTGTTTCGATGAGTCGTACGACCAGACCACCTGTTTGGTCTGCGGATCGATTTCAGCGATCTTCGCGGCCCCTTGCTGGACCATGATGTGACCGTTCGGCAGCACGTGGATGTCGTGAATGCCTCCCCACTGCATCTCCCAGTCGATCTTGCCATCCGGGCTGACCATGGCCAGCTTCTCGTTGCCTTGCAGGATGACTTTTTGCTGGGCGAAAGTGGTCGTTCCGGACAGCGACACCAGTGAAAAAATACCCCAGCAGAGTAACGACAGCAGGCGACGGCAGGCTGGGGTTTGATGCAGCATAGAAGCATTCCTTTGAAGATCGAGCGCATTAGTTGGACACAAGAAACTGCTTCGCCCCGGGCAAAGGATTTAGCGGTATAGCGTGAGATCGTGTATTCGCAATTATCCCGGAGGGATTAAAGAGAGTAGCCGGTGGTTGAGCGCAGCGACACCACCGGTAAGTGGCGTTCGGAGTTTTCGACCCTGGAGGGGTCGCAGATCGATCGATATTTCTGCGACCCCTCCAGGGTCGGAATTTCATCCTTAAACGCTGTCCGGTGGTGTCGCTGCGCTCAACCACCGGCTACTCTCTGCGACCCCTCCGGGGTCAAAAAGAACATCTCAAATCTCGGTCAAATCAATGATTGGAATGAGAAATATCGGATACGACGCCATTCGGCTAAACAGTTACCCACCCCCTAAAATGCGGGTGCGTTCGACTTTTTGGCAGCCGGAGCGGCCGTCTTGGTCGCACCCGCTGCTGCGGGTGTTGCGGGGTCTTCGGTTTCCGGCTTGGCGGCCGCAACCGTTCTGGAGCGAATCAACTGGCCGTCTTTCAGGGGCGTGGTGCTGGTGATGATGACCTCGTCGTCCGGCGCGAAGGCCCCTGCGACGAACAGGCGGTCGGCGCCCATTTGTGTCAATTCCTGGACCGGGATATCGCGGACGACTCCTTGCCGCAGGACCTGAACCTTGCGGATTCCATCGGTGCCGTTCTGCAGGGCGGCCGTGGGAATATGGCCAAACGGATGTTGCGGAATCACTTTGGTGAAGACCGTCTGGCCGGCGTAGAACTCACCCTTTGAGTTATCCACCTGGACCACTGCCGTCGCGAGGTTATGAATCAGGCTGCGGAGGGGTTCGAAGGATTTGTCAGCGGGCAAAATCACTTGGACTTTGGATTTCACCTGCGTTTTTTCGATGGAGACTTCAAAGTCACTGCCCACCCGCACTTGAGACCGATCGACGGGGACTTCGATCAACATCGCGGTGGAATCAACCAGGGTCATCAAACGCTGGCCGCCCCGGACATACTGCCCGGGAACAACCTCCACTTTGAAGAGTTCACCCGCGAATGGAATCTTGACAGACGTTCGTTCCAGCAGCAGTTCCGCCAGCTTCAAATCGGCTTCTGCGGCCGTGACATGGGCCTGGGCCAGTTCTTCCAGGTCCGCTTCTTTCTTGGCCTGGGCGATCTTGAGCTCGGCTTTGGCCGCCACCAGATTGGCCTTGGCCCGATCGAGGCCCAGTTTTTGAGCTTCGTCATCGAAGCTGCAGGCGACCGCCTGGGACATCACCTTGGAGCCCGACTTGACGAGAATCTGACGGATAAAACCATCGGCCGGAGCCGTGATTTCCAGGACTTTCGTCGGTACCGTACGCAACGGAACCTGATAACCTTTGGGGTCAGCGATCGAAATGGCCTCGCGCTTCAGCGTGACTTCCTGAGCGACCAGCCATGACGACTGCACCAGGATCAAACCAACGAAAGCGAGTTGACCGCACCACACAGATCGGGGAGATTTCACGTGGGAAGTTCCTCTCAAAAGACATGCACTCGAATTGTATCTCCAGTGTCTCGCGACAGACTGAGCATGTCAACGTTACTCGACCCCCGTGGCGGACGCTGCCAGCGTCCGTGTCCCCCAGCAATGACAATGAAATGGCGAGTGCCCCCAAACCAAAATCGACAAATCAAGCGTTCTTCGTATCCTTCGTGACCTTCTGTTAAATATTCAGGAATTGGAACAGAAGGTCACAAAGGTCACGAAGAATTCCGGCAAACCGCAACAACTTAACTAATGATGGCCGTAACCGAAGATGTCACTGATGTTGGCCCAACAGATCCTGACCGCTTGCATCCTTGAGGCACGTGCCCGCAAGCCGGGAAACGTCCATCCAGAGATCGCGTTCCCGGATCTCTGCTACGATGATTTTGTCCTGGCGGCCCAAGCTGTGTCGGAAATTCTGCCGGAAGCGGTCAATCGAGGAGTTGGTACGGCCATTCTCGAAGCCGTGCAGAGAACCCGGTTGCTCGTGAATCGGCCGACGAACCCCAATCTGGGGATCATTTTGTTACTCGCCCCATTGGTGGCGGTACCAGCCGAAATCCCGCTGAAACAGGGAATTGGCGAGATCCTCGCACACCTGACAATCGAAGATGCCCGGCAGGTGTATCACGCTATTGGTCTGGCCAACCCGGGTGGAATGGGAAAAGTGGAAGAGGCCGATCTGACGGAAGCTCCGTCGATTTCGCTGTTGGACGCCATGCGGCTGGCGGCGGATCGAGACTCGATTGCTTCCGAGTATGTGACCGGATTTCAGATTGTCCTGGAGACCGGAGTTCCCTTCCTGGCAGGTTGGCCCGATTTTGCAGCCACATGGGAAACGGCAATTATCCACCTCCAACTGACGCTGATGAGTCGATTTCCCGATACGTTGATCGCGCGCAAGTGCGGACGCGAACTGGCTGAGGAATCGGCACATCGCGCGCAGGCCGTGCTGGACGCTGGTGGGCAGCAAACCGAACCGGGACGGCAGCAATTGCGTCAATTAGATGATTGGTTGCGAGCAGACGGCCACCGTCGCAACCCAGGCACCACCGCTGATCTGATCGCCGCATCGCTGTTCGCCGCCGCCCGGGATGGTATGATCCAGTTCGCCTAAGGGGCGGGTCTACGATTTTTCGAAATTGGCCGAGATATCTCGACACTTCGAGAAAGACTCGCATCGGTCAATTTCCAAAAATCGTGGCCCCGACCCCGGTTGAATGTCAGAAGAGGATTTTTTGGAACACTGATCTACGCTAATCAACACTAATGAAGACAGAAATCCGTGTCGATTGTCCGACTTGACGCTCAGTTGTGGGTGTTCTTGATCTGTATTGATTAGCGAAGATTAGTGTTCCCAATCCTTCTTGCCCGTTCGTCTCGCTTTTTGATTTCTGTAGTCACTCACCCTTGAATCAACACATCATGTCCAAACCCCTGCCGCAAGGTTTTCGAGCTGCCGGTCTGCATTGCGGGATCAAGAAGGATCCGGCGATTTTTGATTTGTCGCTGTTCGTATCCGATTTCCCCGCGACGAGCGCCGGCTTGTTCACCCAGAACCGCGTCTGTGGAGCTCCGGTGAAGGTCTCGCGAGAACGCATTCGCCGGACAACCTCGCGGGCGGTTGTCATCAATTCGGGCAACTCCAACGCCTGTACTGGCGAGCAAGGTCTCGCTGATGCCCGGTGGATGACCGGCCTGGTCGCCGAGCACCTGGGTTGTGCCGCGGAAGATGTTGCCGTCTGCTCCACCGGTGTGATCGGACGATTTCTGCCAAAGGAAAAACTGGCAGCGGGGATTCCGCAGATCGTGCCGCAGCTCGCCGCCACGCCGGAAGCGTTCGAACTGGCCGCCCGGGGAATTCTGACGACCGATACGTGCGTGAAAATGGCGACACGGACGATACTGGTCCAAGGCCAGACGGTGCGGATCAGCGGATGCTCTAAAGGGGCCGCGATGATCGGCCCGAATATGGCGACCATGCTGTGCGTGATCCTGACCGATGCTTCCCTGACCGTGGCCGAGGCCGATCAGACGCTGCGGCACGCGGTGGATCGTAGCTTCAACAGTATCAGCGTCGAGGGGCACACGAGCACCAGTGACACGGTCCTGTTGCTCGCCAATGGCGCCGCGTTTGGAGGCAAGGCGTCACCGCTCAATGCGGCCGATCTGGCTCAATTCCAGCAGGCACTGGATGAAGTCGCGGCCGATCTGGCGATGGCGATTATCTCCGACGCCGAAGGGGCGACTCACATCGTCACGATTGACGTGAAGGGTTGCCGGACGCGGGATGAAGCAATGCGGATTGCGAAAACGGTGGCGGATTCAGCATTGGTCAAAACTGCTATTCATGGTGCCGACCCCAACTGGGGCCGCATCGTGTCGGCCGCGGGGTACTCGGGGGTGGATTTGTATGAGGAGAATATCTCGTTAAAGGTCAACGGGATCCCTCTTTATCAAGCGGGAACTCCCCTGCCCTTCGATGCGACGGCCGCTTCGAAAAGCATTCGCGACAACCGCGACACGCACATTGAACTCGATCTGACGCTGGGCACGGCAGAGGTCCGGTATTGGACATCCGACCTGACTGCCGAGTATGTTCGCTTGAACGCCGATTATACGACTTAGAACCACTGACAAAACGTCCGGTTGATCGTGAAGATTTTGGACCACGAATCACACAAATGACACGAATCGAAATTCTGAAAATTGCCTGCAATCGCGCGGCGCCCGGTCTTCGTAATTCGTGTTATTCGAATCATTCGTGGTAAAAAACTTCCCTCACCAAATCGATTCGAAGCGGTGGGTCCCAGGCTCACAAGGTAAATCCAGCATGCCCACTTCCCGCCGCTCCGTGTTGATCGTCGAAGACGAAGAGATTATCCGCACGACGCTGCACGAGTATCTGCTGAGCGAGGGGTTTGACGTCGTCAGTGCCGCGAATGTGTCGCAGGCACTGCAGTTTGCGAGGTCGCGGGAATTTCAGGTCGCCATCTGCGACGTGCAGTTGCCGGACGGAGATGGCGTCGCCCTGCTGCGCAAACTGCAGCAACTGCAATCGCAGATTTGTGTCTTGATCATCACGGCCTACGCGACCGTCGAAAGTGCGGTGGAAGCCTTTAAAGCTGGGGCTTATGACTACTTGATGAAGCCCGTCATCTTTGATGATCTGGCCTTCAAGCTCAATCGCCTGTTCCAATACCGCGAAGTGTTTCTCGAGAATCTGGCTCTGCGCCGAGAACTCGCACGACACGAAATGTTTGATGAACTCGTAGGTTCCAGTCAGGCCCTGCGGTCCGTTCAAGAATCCATTCGCAAGGTGGCCGTGACGAACTGTCATGTGCTGCTGGAAGGGGAATCCGGGACCGGAAAGGAACTGTTCGCCCGCGCGATTCATCGTGCTGGACCGAAGAAGCACGAGAAATTTCTGCCCGTCAACTGCGGCACGATGCCGGTTGATTTGCTCGAGGCACAGCTCTTCGGATGTCGCAAGGGGACGGCCGGAGCCGACTCCGATCAGCCGGGAATCTTTTTGCTGGCTGGCGAAGGGACCGTGTTTCTGGACGATGTGGCGCAACTGCCCGTCAGTTGTCAGGCCAAGGTCCTGCGAGCGATCGAATATCAGGAAATCCTGCCGTTAGGCAGCGCCGAAGCGGTACGAGTCTCGCCGCGGATCATCGCTTCCACGACGCGTGACCTCCTGCGGGAAGTCGCTGAAGAACGATTTCAAGAAGATCTGTTCTACCGCCTGAACGGTGTCAAAATCCGAATTCCGCCGTTGCGAGAACGTCTCGATGACATCCCCGAACTGGTTGAGTTCTTCCTCTCCAAACACACCCAGGCGATCGGCAAACGCGTCACCGGAGTCAGCGGCGAAACGATGCGGCTGTTGATGTCGGCCCGGTGGAAGGGGAATGTCCGGCAACTGGATAATGCTTTGCAGCGTGCCGTCATTATGTGTGAAGGGCCGCAGATCCAGCCGCAGGATTTGCCCAGCGATATCCTGGGAATCGAGACGCCGATTCCGGCAACGGACGATCTGCGATCCGCCTTACGGCACTACGAACGGCTGCATATTCGCCGCGTTCTCCAGCAGTGGCCGGACAAGCGCGAAGCCGCGAAACGCTTGCGATTGGGGCTATCCAGCCTGTATCGAAAGATCGAAGATCTGGAGATTGATTTGTAGTCATGGGAGGGCGAGGCTCCCGCCGAGCCTAAGCGAGCTTTAGCTCGGCGTCCGCCGGAGGCTGAATTTAATGCCTCCGGCGGTCGCCGACCTGCGGTCGTCTTAGGCTCGGCGGGAGCCTCGCCCTCCCATCTGTCCGAACCCGTCTCTTTAACTTTGACAACGCACTGGTCAGAGATCAAAAAGATTGGGGGGAATAGGAATTGTCATGCCTCCAACATGCAAGAACGCGACGCCTTCTGCTTTTTCCGTTGGATGGCGTCTGTAGACCTGACTGGCAGCCGACGTCCCGGCCAGCCACCCCGTACTGAATGCCGCCTGAAAATTGTACCCACCGATCGGGCCGTCCAGATCCAGGATCTCGCCGGCAAAATACAGGTTCGGAACCAGCTTGCTCTCCATGGTCGAAGAAGCGACCTCGTTCAATGCGATCCCCCCTGCGGTCACTTCCGCCTTTTCAAAGCCTAAGGTCCCCGTGATGGGGATCGGGAGCCGCTTGGTCGTGCTGACCAGCCGACCTCGTTCAGCCTTGCTGAGTTCCGCACATTTGCGATTCAGTGACAGATCGGCAATTCCGAAAATCGCTTCGGCGACACGACGCGGCAGGTGCTCCGTCCAGCGCGTGAGCACAGGTTGATTCCCCATCGTCTGGCTGGCCTTTTGCAGATCTTCCAGCAGCCAGTTTTCCGGACGGTTGGGCAACAGATCGCATTCGAGGATCAGGCTGGCGGGCGTAGCATGGCCACTTACGACACGGCTGACGTTCAAGATTGCGGGGCCCGATAGCCCAAAGTGGGTGAATAAAAGAGACCCTTGCTGCTGGGCCAGAGGTTTCCGCTGACCGGGTTCCATGACTCGGACACCGACATCGGGCAGCGTCACGCCGCTGAGTCCGCGAACCCATTCGGCCGCACTGGTAATGGGGACCAATGCTGGGCGAGGCCGCACGATGGTATGCCCCAGTGTCGCCGCCCAGGCGTAGCCGTCTCCGGTGGTTCCGCAGCCGGGATAGGATTGGCCGCCGGTCGTCAGGATGAGGCTTTGTCCGATCCAAGTTTGTTGAGGGCCCACGACCATGAATCGATTGTCGGTGCGGTAAATCGAGGTGATCGGACTTTCCACCAGCATTTCCGCTCCGCTTCGACCCAGTCGTCTCAGTAATGCCTGTTGGACATCCAAAGCCTTATCGCTGATCGGAAAGATCTTGCCCGTTGATTCGACTTTGGTCGGGACCCCTTCCGCGTGAAACAACTCGACCACGGCTTGCGGGTCCAGACTCGCCAGGGCCGAATGCAGAAATTTTCCACTCGCCCCATATGCGGCCACGATGCCTTTGATGTCCGTGGACTGAGTGATGTTGCAACGCGTTCCTCCCGACATCAGGATCTTCACCGCTGGTTTGCGGTTCTTCTCCAACAGCAGCGTTTTTCGGCCCTGCTCTGCCGCGCGTGCCGCGGCCAGCAAGCCGGCGGCTCCTGCTCCAATAATGATGACGTCATACATAGTAGGCCACTGCGGAATCGGGCTACGTCACCCTGCCAACGCGTTTCGATCACCGAACGATCAATGATTCTCAGACTATTTCTTGGGCCGAAAGGCGGTAATCACTGCCGTGTTTGTTGTCAGGTACGGACCTTCAATCAGATCGATGCAGTAGGGAATCGCCGGGAAGACCGCCATCAGACACTCGCGAATGGCGCTGGGCTTACCTGGCAGATTGACAATCAGCGACCGGCCGCGAATCCCGGCGACCTGTCTCGACAAGATCGCGGTCGGCACGACTTTCAGCGACACTGCCCGCATTTGTTCGGCAAATCCATCCAGGATTTTCGCACAGACTGCAGCGGTGGCCTCGGGGGTCACATCGCGTAACGCGGGGCCTGTTCCCCCCGTAGTCACAATCAGGCAGCATTGCTCCTGGTCAGCCAACTCGATCAAGGTCTGTTCGATCAAGGCCTGCTCATCCGGAATCACCCGGGGCACCGGATCCCAGGGGCACTCCAGAATGTCCGTCAGGCATTCTTTCATGGCCGGTCCGCCGAGATCAACGTATTCACCCCGGCTGGCGCGGTCGGAGACCGTAACGAGGCCGATTCGGATGGGGAGGGAAGTCATGAGGAAGGTCTCGCAGTCGATAAAATCCGTAGCCCGACTCTCCAGAGTCGGGTCCCTCCGAGGAGGTACTCCGACTCGGAGTCAAGCTGCATCAGTTGCGAAGATGGCCACTCCGGCCGTCATCCTCAACTGAAATGCACACCTTATTAACGCCCAAACCACAGTGAACCGTGCCAAAGTTTGCACGCAGACGCTGGCAGCGTCTGCCACGGGGGTCGGGGCCCATTCTAACGAAAACACCCCGATCGCCGCTGGGCAACCGGGGTGAGTATTTTGTCGTAAGACCCGTTCTGGACGCCGACGGAAATTAATCCTTCATGCCCAGGCGAGTATCCGCTCGTTCGATTTCATGCAGATTGACATGTCGTGTCTTGGTAAATTGCGGCGGGCTCTGCTTGAACCGGTCGCGATTGGCGAGTGCATTAAAGAGGTATAACTCACCGTCGAAGAAGGCCGCATATTTGGCCGTTCCGGCGATGGCCCGCTCGGTTTCCCACAAGGCGACCGGGTCACAGCCCAGCAACTGGGGAGCATAGCGAGTCGGCTCGGCGATGAAGTCATCCCGGTCAGCCAGTGAACTGAAGTAGAAGCGAACCCCTTGGTAATCGGCACCAAACGCCGGCTTGCCCTTGCTCCACTCCCGAGTCCGCCACAGCGTGACCGGGCAGTATCCATCCAAGCCGACGATCAACTTGGATTTCTTGGGGGGCTCAATTTCCTCAGGAACGATTTCTTCGATCTTCGGAGGGGGATTATTCTTGAGTGCTAACGCCCGCTCTTCTGCCAGTCGCTTGGCTTCTGCAGCCTTCTTCGCCAGCGTCACTTCGTCGAATGTTCTCTTTTCGGCGGTTGCCATGCCGGCAACGTATTGAGTTGTATTCTGGAAACCGACCGTTTTGCTCAATACTTTTCCACTGGGGCTGATCAAAACGTCTGCAGGAAGGGTGTCTACGCCGTACTTCTCTGCGATGTCACCATGCTGATCGTAGTCAAGTTTCACTCCCACTACCCGGTCACACAATGCTCGCTTAACTTCGGCCGTGTGAAGAACTTGCGCTTCCATCAGCTTACACGGGGGGCACCAGACAGCATGGAAGTGCAGCAAGAGCGGCTTGCCAGCCTGCTGCGCTTCAGCTTGAGCCTCAGCGTAATTGTGCCGCCAGTACTTATCTTTGGCTTTGGCAGCAAACACCCAAGTCTGGGTAACCAGCAGCACACCGAGGATCACCCCGGCAGCCCGCAATGAAAAGCGGTCGGAAATCATGTCCAACACCTCGACAGAAGACGTACTGACAACTTGACCTGGTTGGCCCATCCCACCAAGTTTCGCGCGTCGCGGTAGTTACTAGGGACTACCTGGCTCTCCACATCATCTATGATGCCGGGTCGATCACGCGGTTTCAGGGGGAAGACGCGAAGTCGCATCTCAACCCACCGGGAGAGTCGACCATCATAGCTTTCGCAATCGATTTCTCCAGCCAATGCGGAAAATAATCGCCAAACTGCCCAAACATACCCCTTGACGAGGGAGACTTGATTTGCTGAGTGCAAACATTGTTATCGGCGTGCGCTGGCTGCCGAGTTGGGGCTCGATTCGAAAAATTGCAAACGGACGGTTAGCTTGCGAAGCGGATAATCGCGTCTCGCGGGGCATGGGGTAGATTCGGGGGTTTGACGAAGAGTCCTGTTTTCCGAGCTGGGAGGGGAGCGTTCAGCAGTTGGAGTGCGTCGTGGGACGGGTCTCCAGGCCCGTCCGTCCCCTTCGTAGCCTGACTCTCCAGAGTCGGGCGAACCTCGTAGATCAACGATTCACGAATTGGTGTCGACAACCGCAGAAGGTTCTTCTGCGTTTCGCGAGTCGCCAGGAATTCGCTCGACTCTGGAGAGTCAAGCTACGGGGACGGACGGGCCTGGAGACCCGTCCCACGGTCGCGGATCACCCTGCCCTCTACAGGGGCCGCGAGGGGATCGGTTCGATTTCGGTCGCGTGCCAGTCGATTTCGGTTGAGACAGTTCGACTTTGATCCATTTCGCTCGTCGGCGGATCGAGCGGCGAGATCCCCGCGATCCGCAAAAAGTTGGCCAGCATCTGGTGCCCCCCCTCGGTCAGGACGGACTCGGGGTGGAACTGCACACCGTAGAGGGGCCAGGATTCGTGCTCGAGGGCCATCGGAATGCCGTCGGTCGTGCAGGCCACGATGTGCAGGGTCGAGGGTAGCGACGCTTCACGGACGATCAGCGAATGATACCGCATGGCTCGAAAGGGATTGGCCAGCCCCGCCAGGACATTCCGTTGATGATGGGTAATCCAGGCAGTTCTACCATGGACCGGCTCGGGAGCTCGCACGACTTCTCCCCCCAGTGCCGCTGCCATGGCCTGATGACCAAGACAGACACCCAGCATGGGAATGCGAGATCCCAATTCGCGGATCAGTTCGATGCTGATTCCGGCTTCCAGAGGCGTACAGGGGCCCGGGGAAATGATGATCCCTTGAGGCTGCAGGCGCTCAATTTCGGCGATGGTCAGTGCGTCATTCCGTACGACCCGCGTCTCGGCACCGAGTTCTTGAAGATACCGCGCCAGGTTAAAGACAAAGCTGTCGTAGTTGTCCAGCAGCAGGATCATAGTCGTTTGTCTAAAGTGGGATAGGCTTCGAGCCGGCCCCCTATTTTATCAAACCTGTCCCTGGAGCACGCAATTTCAGCGGATTATTTCGCCGATCGGGCTCGTACTGCCCGCCGCCGTCCTGGTAGGAGCTGCCGTGGTTCCATCTTAACGCGACGCGGGTGTACCACGGGGCATAGTCGTTTCCCCAAGTGCCTTGATGCACGTAGCGGCCCTCGCCGCCGAATGACTGGCTGCCGCCGACATAATATCCGGCCGAGTGTTTTTCCCAGGATGGCTGAGCCCACCGGCCGACGCAATGTGGGTTACCGGCGCGATAAAAGTTGCCCGAGATCGCGCGGGGCCGAGAGGGAATCCCGAGGTCCTGTCCGCAGGCGGTGGCGACCGTCAGGACGGCGCAAGTCATGGCGACAGTGGCTCGTCGCCAATGACGCATCCAGTTTGCAGATGCCAACATCACGGAATCCATTCTTCGTGAGAATTGTCACTTCGTAGCCCGAGTGTCGGGGCCGGTCTTCCAACAATTCGGCTGCCCCGAGTGAAAGTATGAGTGTGCCAGAGTGAGAGGGTATGAGAGTGAGAGGGCACGAGAGCGCGACAGCGTCACTCACGTTCGTTATGCACTACATCTCCGTTACCCTCACACTCTGGCACTCTCACACCCTCAAACGCTAGTGGTGATTGAAGCTGTCCTAACCATACGGATTACGCAGGAACTTGTTGTACGGCAAACGCACCTTGCGATACGTGAATTGGTCGACTCGGATGCTCGAAGGGGGAGCAAAACCGACGATTGCGTCAGTGGTGACCACATCATCCTGATCCACACCGTCACCGCTGACCCCCAAACCACCGACCAGCATGCCGTTCTTATAGACCCCCGAACTCCCCGGGAAGAAGACGACTCCATTCTGATTTTCGGAGATCGTGCTGGTATCGTGGAAGTTGGTCCCGATGTTGAACGAATCGTACCCCTGAGCCGTCTGGAAGCTGCTGGCGGGTACAGGGGCGCCGAGGTTTTCCGCGTTCTTGGGATTGATGCCCGGGTCGTTCAGGATGGAAAACGCTCCCGGCTTCGTGCCATCCACGCCCGACGGATAACGCGGTTCGGCGAGGAAGCGGAACGTGCGCGACGTGAAGGCCACTCCCCGGGGATTCACGGCCGCATTCTGCTTGGGAATGACTTGATCCTGCGGCTGCAACTGCGCCGGGTTATTGTAATAAGCCATATTGCGGGCTTTGGCGACGGCGACATCCAGCGAGAAATACGTCGCGTCATCCATGCGGTACAGGCCCAGGACCTCACCCGTGGTGTCAGTCACTGCGAAGACCATTTTGGTTCTGGTACCGAGAGGTCCGCGAATCGCCGCGCGGACTTTATTGGCCGAAGCAATACCCTGGTTGATGATTTTGGTGACATCCGCCGCGGTCAGGCCAACTCCATCATGCGCCGCCACCAGCCAACCGGTGGGCACGGCCGTTCCTGCCTGCAGTGTGGCTGCGGGAGTCACCGGTTGGTCAGTCCCGTTGACGGTTCCCGGTCCCAGCCGCCTGGCCAATTGCTGGATTTGACGAACCCCTTCGATACCTGCCGTGGGGCCGATAGCCTGTAACGTAATGCCGACCAGATCGATCCGGGGAAAGGGGAGATCGATCCCATTTACAGGGGGCACGCCACCCACTGGTGTGGCCTTGATGCCGGCCTGGACGCTGCTCCCAATAGCGGTCAACGCAATGGCTTCCGCTTCTTCAACCAGTGGGGCATTCGTGCGGGCGGTTGTCGAAACGCCATCACCCTGGACGAAGCCCTGCTCGTACGAGGCGTAGCCATCGGGACCCGGGAAGAAGACGCCAATGCCGCCGACCACCGTGTCTCCAATCCCGTCGCCATTGGTGTCGCGATACAACGGAATACCACCCGGGAGGGTCGCGATACCGCGCGGCTGCGCGTCGGGCATCAAGCCGGACTGGACGCCGTACGAACCGGGAGCATTGATCTCCTGTGACGCCGACACATAATCCGCGTTGAACCGCCCTTCCCCACCGGGATACTCATCGATGCTGTCACGGTTGGTATGTTCGATCCCGAACAAATCGACTGGGGGAGTATGGGAAACTCCAGGCGGGAAGTGGCCTCCCAGCCCAATCGGAGCGACAAATCCCGGCCCCGCAATGGTGGAACTCATATCGGTAATGCTGGGGTTTGATTCCACTTCACGCTGCGTAATGGTGGTCTGGCTGATGAACCGCACGGTGCGTGACGTCAAGACCCCCTGATTATTGGAGAAGAAGGCCGCAGTTCGCGCTTCGGCCACGGCCCCGTCGATCGAAAACACCAACGTCGCCAGGTCGATCGTCGGTACGCCGTCTTCAGTGCGAACGCCGAGAATAATGCCCTGCCGGTCGGTGATGACGATGATCGCATCCTGGCTGGGGGTCGCAGCCGAGGCGCGGTCCAGCAGTTGTTCGACATCCGTCGTCGATAACTGGGGATTACCCGCGAACGCAGGAGCCAGCGATTCCGGCTTGATTGCTGTTGAATCTTGAGAAGAAGTACTTGTCGAAGTGCTCGACGATCCGCTGCTGCCGGTCGACAAGTTGAGCCCCAAGCCGGGGACCGAGGCCGCACTGTTCGTAGACGATGAAGTCGTCCCGGTCGAATCGTCCCCGCCTCCTGCATCGGGGTCTGTCGAGGTGCTTGTGGAACTCGTAGCGCTGGTACTCGAGCTGCCCCCCGTAGAAGATCCACTGGGCTTACTCGACACGTGATCGGCCTTCGCCGCTTTCCGCGCTGCCTTATCCGCGGCCCGCTGTTCGGCCTTGGATGCCTTGAGCTGACTTTTGGAACTGGCCGATTTGGCCCCCTTCAACACAGGGCCGAGGGCTTGGGGTGTGCCCGATGACGAATCAGAAGGCAGTGTGGACAAAGGCTGGACGACGGTCGTCTCGCTCAATAACCCCGAATCATCCGTTGGGAAAGTGGTTGTGGGAGTCGTCTGTGTCACCAATGGGCTTGATTCAGATGAAGAAATGGTCTGATCCGAAGTCGTCGACAGCGCGGCGATTTCCAAGTTGGCGAAATCGGAAGCCTGATTTGGTAACGCGGAGGGAACCAGTTCTCCCAATAATGCGCGTTCTTCCAGAGACTCCGTGTGCGAGCCAGCTCGCCGCGGAGAAACTCTCCGAGCGGGCGTCATTCGCCATCTTTGCAGCCAGCTTTTCCAAGCGTCTACAGACATCCTGATCTCCGCGGCTGGACAATGCGTCGCAAGTATATGGTGTAGAATGAGTTGTGCATCAGCGAGGCCAGATTCGTGATTCGAGTCACTGGGAGGGCGAGGCTCCCGTGACGTTGAAATAACGTTCGCGGCTTCGACGGATCGGGCGACCTTTCAATCGATCACCACTCCACTTAGTTATTCAGTCGTCCGACCGATGCGGGACTCCGTGTCATCAAGCTCTGAAAATTAATCGGCTGAGTAAAAAATGTCGGAACAAGCAGCATAATCGTTAAAGTCAACCTATGCCCCCTGTCCTGGCTTGATTGCCAATGGATCAGCTCGTTCTGTCAGCGTAAGGCGTTATATTTTAAGGTGTTACGAAAAATCCATGCTTTCAGGGCGGGTCGATACAGACGTGTAGTCTCGAACGGCAATATCAACCTAATCAATTTGTTGCGACATATTTATCAGACGCGGAATAATCACTAGAAGTTTCCTGAACTACCGATCCGATACTGACCAAGCATCACTATCGAAAATCAGCGAACGATCGTCAAAGTCGCTCAACCTTTGACCGTTCTGGTGTTCCCGACAACTTGTTCCACGCCAAGTAGCCGAGTCTTCTGTGTGCATTTGAACATTCAAACTGATAATCTGCGCGAACACTCATCAGAAGAGGAGCCTTGCGTCCTCGGTCAGCGGGGGTGGTGCGTCTCTGCGGAAGGGAAGCGCTGGGGCGGTCTGATTCTGGCGCTGCTGGTCGCGGCGGTCCTGAATGTCTCTGTCGTCCGAGCTCAGAGCGAACCGCCGGGCGTAGCCACACTGAACGATGAATTCCCCGCGCCCAATTCGGACGAGGCCTCTCCGGACAATGCGAGCAGTCTGGAACCGTTGACTGAAATCCTCGACGGAGACCTCGAGCCTAAGATTCTGCGGCGTCCTTTGCGGCCGGGCGATCAGGAGCCATTGCCCTCCGACCAGCCGGGCTTGGACGAATGGGTGGAACCGAATTTCGACGCCCCCACTGGATTCACCGGGATGTCGGGCATTCTGCCCCTGGAATCCCAAACCGATGGGCATTTCGTCCCGGTCGAGGATCGCTGGCGTTCTGGATTCCCGGAATGGGATCGTTACGGCACTGGGTATGTCACCGGGGAAGATGTTCCCTATGAAGTGGGTCACTGGTGGGATCCCTTCAATCAAAACGTGCTGAAAGGCGACTATCCGATTGTCGGCCAGCATACGTTTTTCAACATCACGGCCACGAACTTCTTGATCTTCGAACCCCGTTCGGTGCCGACGCCCACCACCCCCTTCGAGAGTACCCACCATCCCGAGAGCCAGAATTTCTTTGGCAATCCGAATCAGTTGTTCGTCTCGAACTTCATGCGATTTTCGTTCAACCTGTCCCACGGCAACGCCTCGTTCAAGCCGGTCGACTGGCAGTTGCGGATGACGCCCGTGTTCAACATGAACTACTTGAACGCGAACGAACTGGGAATCGTAAACCCCGATGTGCGGGCGGGGACGACCCGTTTCCGGGATCGTGGCGCTTTGGAAGAATGGTTCTTCGAGAAGAAGCTGGCCGACCTGAATGGCGACTACGATTTTGCGTCGGTGCGGGTCGGATCGCAACCTTTCGTCAGTGATTTTCGGGGCTTCATTTTCGCCGACACCAACCGGGGCGTACGCTTGTTCGGGACGGCCCAGGCCAATCGGCATCAATACAATCTGGTGTTCTTCGACCAGACTGAAAAAGACACGAACAGTCAGTTGAACACGTTCGATGACCGGCATCAGAACACGATTATTGCCAACTACTACATGCAGGACTTTGTCTATCCCGGGTACACGTCGCAATGGAGTTTCCATTACAACCGGGACCAGCCCAGCTTTAAGTTTGACACCAATAATTTTCTGGTTCGGCCAGATCCCGTCGGCGTATTCAGGCCGCATCAGGTGGAAGCCTACTATTTCGGTAACGCAGGTGACGGGCATATCGGGCGAATTAATATCAACCACGCCTTTTACTGGGTTGTCGGTAACGATAGTTTCAATCCGCTGGCCGGACAGCGTGTTGATATCAACGCGAAAATGGCAGCGATTGAACTCTCTTATGATCGCGACTGGATCCGATTTCGCGGATCTTATTTCTATTCATCCGGCGATACCAACATCAAAGACCGCGACGCTACGGGCTTCGATACAATCCTGGATAACCCCATTTTTGCGGGGGGCCAGTTCAGCTATTGGCAACGACAGCAGATCGGTTTGTTCGGCACCAGCCTGGTGAATCGTATGAGTCTGGTTCCCGACTTGCGGTCCAGCAAATTCCAGGGTCAAAGCAACTTCGTGAACCCGGGTCTGCAGTTATTCAATGTCGGGTTCGACGTCGACGTGACGCCGCAGTTGCGTTTCATTCACAATACGAACTTTCTGTACTTTGATACGACCAAGGTTCTGCAGCAATTTGTGTATCAGAGCAACATCTCACGCACCATCGGAACCGACATCAGCCTGGGAATGGAATATCGCCCGTTGCTCAACAATAACGTTGTCATCACAGCCGGGGCGGCATCGCTGCTGCCCGGCGCGGGATTCAATGATATTTACCGCAACCCGAACTCGCACGTTGATCCGTTGTATTCGTCATTCGTGGAGTTGGATTTAACCTACTAACAAATCTTAAGTTGATAAATCAGAGAGGTTCTGTCTGATTTGATGAAAAGCGGTGAAAATTCGCGGTGTTTTGGAAGTCAGGCCAATGGGGAATCTGTTTCGATTACGAATGAATACCCCAACGGGGTTATGCAACATAGCCCAGGGTTGCCCGCGCCAGCGGGCTACCCTGGGTAAGTCGTCCAAGAGGTTTTCCTACCCTGAAAGGGTTCCGTCTTCATACGCAACCCTTTCAGGGTAGGATTCAAATTTGATCGAATACCCAGGGTAGCCCGCGGGAGCGGGCAACCCTGGGCTATGATGCGTATCCCCTTCGGGGAATTCATTCAGCGAGACCTTTTAATTCTAATTGAGACCAGCGCTGTGACCACGAATTTTAGTTACCGCGTGTAGTTCATTTAGCGCAAGGATGCGCAGTATGTCGTCATCATTTCAACGCCTGTGGCCAGCGACGGGACTCTTCGGAGTTCTGGTTGCCGCGTGGCTGTGCGGTCTGTCGCGAGAGGGATCCGAGCCCTCAGTGATCGCTCAAGAACCGCGCGTCGCACGCGCAGGGTTTTCTAAATTGCAGGCCTCGCCGGCGACCCCTCAAAATTCCGCTGCCGAGCCATTCCCGGTACCGGCCGAGTTACGCGAAGTGGACTTGTCACTGCAGACTGCGGAAGAAGCCTGGACGAAGAGCTGGGGCTGTGTTGCCTGCCACGACGGCGCACATGATCCGCACGCGAAAGGCACCGTTCGGCTGGGCTGTACTGACTGTCACGGCGGCAATGCGAATTGCCAGACCAAGGAACAGGCCCACATTAATCCCATCTATGATAACGCCTGGACTTCATCCGCGAATCCGGTCCGTTCTTATACGTTGCTCAATAAAGAATCGCCCTCCTTCGTTCAGTTCGTCAATCCCGGCGATCTGCGAGTCGCCCACCTGAGCTGCGGCCTGTCGGGTTGCCATCCGCAAGAGACATTAGCAGTCAAGAAGAGCATGATGACCCACGGCTGTATGCTGTGGGGCTCTGCACTTTATAACAATGGCGCTGTCCCTGATAAGCACGCCCGTTACGGCGAAAGTTACAGCATGTTCGGGACTCCGCAGCGTTTGCAGACCGTCCCTCCGCCAACGCCCTATGAGATCGAGAAAAAGGGTGTTCTCCCCTTCCTGGATCCCCTGCCCCGCTTCCAGATTTCGCAGCCCGCGAACGTGTTGCGGATCTTTGAACGTGGCGGTCGCTTCTTCAGCGAAACGGGCATCCCGGAAACCAAGGAAGAACCCGGCCGTCCGCGTGCTAAAGTCGGCGTGCGCGGTTTGGGAACACAGAACCGTACTGATCCTGTCTTCATTGGACTACAGAAGACGCGCCTGCTGGATCCCACGCTGAACTTTCTCGGGACCAATGATCATCCCGGAGATTTTCGTTCCAGTGGCTGCACGGCCTGTCACATGATCTATGCGAACGACCGGTCCGAAATTCATTCCGGGCCGTATGCCAAGTACGGGCATCTCGGGCAAGCGGCCGCCGAGCCTGACGACCTAGTAAAAACCGTTGATCCCATGATTCCGAAGCACGAATCAGGGCATCCCGTCGAGCACAAGTTTACGCTGTCAATTCCGACCAGTCAGTGCATCGTCTGCCATATTCACCCCGGTACGACGGTCATGAACAGCTACCTGGGCTATATGTGGTGGGACAACGAAACCGACGGCGAACTGATGTATCCCGAGCAGGCGAAACATCCCTCTTCCGAGGAAATGGTCCAGTCTCAGATGTATAATCCCGAAGAGGCTGCGGCTCGCGGGAACTGGTCGGAACCGGAGTTTCTTGAGAACGTACGTGAACTAAATGGCAGCCTGCGGCACACGCAATTTGCGGACTTCAATGGTCACGGCTGGGTGTTCCGCGCGGTTTATAAGAAGAACCGCGAAGGAACGTTGCTGGATCACTTTAATAATCCGATTGAAAACGTTTCGAACGAACAACTACAGCAGGCGATGAAGTTGCCGCTGCAGCACAAGGGGCTTCATTTCAATGATCAGGAAATGGCCGCCTTGAATGATGCGAAACAAAAGTTAGAACAGTGCCAGCATCAGACCCCCGTGCATCTGATGGACATTCATCTGGAAAAGGGGATGCACTGCATCGACTGCCACTTCATTCAAGATGTGCATGGTAATACCAAGCTCTATGGTGAAGTGCGGGCGGCCGTTGAAATCCAGTGTATTGACTGCCACGGGACGACTCGCCAACGAGCGAATCTTAGGACGTCAGGACCAGCAGCGACGGAACGGCCCGCGCCGGCTCCATCGGGGCGTAATCTGTCGGGGATGCGGACTCCGTTTGGAAAGCGCCGGTTTGAAGCGCAGGGTGATCGCATCGTGCAGAACTCGATGGTCGAGCCCAATCTCAGTTGGGAAGTGAAGCAAGTTGTCGATACGATCAATCCGGAACATCCCGCCTATAACGCGCTGGCGGCGTTGTCCAAAACAGTGCGTTTTACGGACGACACCAAAACGCAAATGACTTGGGGCGATGTTCCGGCAGACGGACACGGCTGTGCCCATGCGAATGACAATATGAGCTGTATTGCCTGCCATTCCGCCTGGAATCCGAGCTGCTACGGTTGCCATCTGCCGCAGAAGGCGAATAAGAAAATGCCTGATCTGCATAATGAAGGTGATGTCACTCGCAACTATGTCTCTTATAATTTCCAAACGTTGCGTGACGACGTTTATATGCTCGGTCGGGATGGTGATGTGACCGGAAACCGGATTGGTCCTTCGCGTTCGTCCTGTGCCGTGCATGTCGGTTCTTATAATGCGAATCGAGAATCGATCTATGTGCAGCAGCAGACGATCTCTGGTGAAGGTCTGAGCGGTATCGCCTTCAGTACGAACGTCCCGCATACGGTCCGCGGCAAGGGTGAAACTAAGACCTGCGTCGATTGCCACGTCTCACGAGATAACGATAACAATGCGGTGCTGGCGCAGCTCTTGATGCAGGGGACGAACTATCTCAATTTCATTGGCCGCTACTGCTGGGTCTCAGCGGGCGAGCACGGCTTGCACGCTGTCGAAGTGACCGAGCGTGATGAGCCCCAAGCGGTCATCGGCAGCAGTCTGCATCGCCTGGCGTTTCCGGATCGCCATGCGAAACATCTGGAAAACGCCAGCGAACTCGAGCATGAGCACGAGCACCCCGGAATCGATATCGGGACCAAGCTGCGGCATCCCAAGTTCAAGCCTGAGATCTTAAACAGCCAACTGCGTGGCGAGTATCTGTATGCAGCCTGTGGGGCCGGCGGCTTCCGCGCATTTGATGTGGCGTTCATCGATCACAAGGGTTTTTCCGAACGTATCACGACCGCCCCGGTGTCACCGGCTGGTCAGCGCTTCTATGTGCCCACTCAGTACGCGACTGCGGTGGCGGCTCCGTCGACGATTGCCCCTGATCCGACTCGGACGCATCGGCCGGAGAATAAAGAACAACACGTCCATCCGTTATACGCCTACATCTATGTGACGGATAAATGCGAAGGTTTGATTCTGATTGGCGCTGGTACGTTACTCGACGGTAATCCGATGAACAATTTTCTGAAGCGAGACCTCACTTATAATCCGGACGGCATTCTGAATGGTGCGAAGAACATCACCATTGCCGGCACGTTTGCTTACATTTGTTGCGATGCGGGTCTGGTGGTCGTGTCGCTCGATGATCCCATGCATCCACAGATCACTGCCGTCCTGGGCGAAGAGCAGCACCTGCATCATCCCCATGCGGTCCAGGTGCAGTTCCGGTACGGATTTGTCTGCGATGAAGAGGGCGTGAAGGTCATTGACACCACCCATCTTTCACAACCGCAGTATGTGTCGGGGATTGAACTGGCCGAGGCCCACAACATCTATGTGGCCCGAACCTACGCCTATGTCGCCGCTGGCCATCAGGGGCTGGTGATTTTGGATGTGAAGAATCCGCTGGATCTCAAGATCGATCAAGTGTTTGATGCCGGCGGTTGTATTAACGATCTGCACGATGTGAAGCTGGGTATCACCTACGTGAGCGAGTTTGCATATCTCGCGGATGGCAAGAACGGCTTGCGTGTGGTGCAACTGACCTCGCCGGAGACTCCGGGGAACGATGGCTTCACGCCCCGGCCCACTCCTTGCCTGGTCGCAACGTTCAAGTTGCCGAAAGAGGGACATGCCTTGTCCATCTCCAAGGGGGTTGATCGTGACCGGGCCGTGGATGAATCCGGCAACCAACTCGCGGTGTTTGGTCGCGTGGGGGCCCGTCCGTTAAATCTGGGTGAGCAGCAAAAACTCTACCTGCGGCCGGACGGCAGCGTCTGGGATGTAAAGGACGTGCAACGCGATTATCAGATTGCTGACGAGCGCGACCGCGAACGCGATTATGCGAAGCGGCTGACGGAGGCCTATGGGCCGCTGAGGCGGATGACACCGGAACGGATCACGCGTGCGGCGGGCACTCGCGTGTTGCGAAGGTAGTCTCGCATCGTGAGTCGATAGACACGCGGCACTGGCACAGCCAGTGGCACACGGGGAGCGGCGTATTGAGGATTCTTGCCGTATTGATTCTTCGGCGCCTCAATGAGTTGTGGCACAGGGAGACTGGACCTTGGAGCGAACGCTTCAATACGGCCTGATTCATCCTTAATGCCTGAAATTGGGTGCCACTGGCTGTGCCAGTGCTTTGCCGGATAGAGCATCGAAAGACAATCGACACTTGCACCCAACCCCCAAATACCACGCTGGCGAAGCACGAAGTGCGTTCTGCTGCGAGAGACTGTGTCTTCCCTACTCGCGAAGTGACGGCATATTTGATAATCTGCGGGTTGACAGGAAAGGACCGCCCGGAAGTCGGTCTGTGGCAGACTTAATAAAAGCTGACAAAACCTCTGCGTCAGTTCAGAACCGCTTGAAATATCGCAGTTCTGAACTTCCCGCAACCGGTTTTGTCAGAGGTTCTTGAAGATAGACCGAAGAGTGGCGAATCTCATCGTGCCCAGTTCTAAGACCGATCCCACCGCGGCGGTGGAAGCCGCCACACAGGAAATCGGCAATAGCCTGTTTTCGCACCTGCATCGCCGCACGCCGACCGTTTTTGAGCGCCGCTGGTGGGACGATCGCATCCTTTCCTGGGCGATGGCGGACGAATCGGTCAAAGTCCAAATGTTCCGGTTCGTCGACGTGCTGCCAATGTTGCGCACGGCCACGTCGATCACGCAGCATCTGCACGAATATTTTGAAGAAGTTCGCACCCACTTGCCGTGGGCCGTGCGCATGGGGCTGGATGTCAGTCAGCCGAACACGATTCTCGGCAAAGCCCTCGCCCTCAATGCCCGCCGCAATGCCGAACGGATGGCGAAACGCTTTATCGCCGGTACGACCGTCGATGAAGTTTTTGAATCAGTCTCCAAAATCCGCCAGCAGGGATTTGCCTTTACGCTCGATCTCCTCGGTGAGGCCGTCATCAGCGAACCGGAAGCGGAACGTTATCACGAGGCTTATCTCAAGCTGATTCGGGAACTCGCCCCGAAAGCTCATGAGTGGGCGGAAAATAAGCAACTCGACCGTGACTTGCACGGCAACGTGCCGCGTGTGAATACGTCTTTAAAACTGTCTGCACTGTATAGTCAGTTCAGGCCCGTTGATCCGGTTGGTACGGCCGCCGGAGTTAAGGCGCGGTTGCGACCGTTGATTCGTACTGCGCGGGAGAATGAAACGTGCCTCCATATTGATATGGAGCACTATGCGTACAAAGATCTCACGCTGGAGATCTTTCGCGATATTCTGATGGAGGACGAGTTCCGCGATTTTGCGGATATCGGGATTGTGATCCAGGCCTACCTGCCGGACGCCGAGCGGGACTTACACGTCCTGCGCGACTGGGCTGAGAAGCGAGGCACGCCGATCTGGATTCGTCTGGTGAAAGGGGCCTACTGGGACTACGAAACGGTTGCCGCCGAGTCCCGTGGCTGGCCGGTCCCCGTCTACTTGCAGAAGTGGCAATCGGACGAGAACTTCGAGCGTCAGTCGCGATATCTGATGGAGAACCATCGCTGGTTGCGGCCGGCGCTCGCCAGCCACAATTTGCGAAGCCTGGCTCACGGATTGGCGTGGGCGAAGCATTACGACATTCCCAATTCCGAGTTCGAAGTCCAGATGCTGTATGGCATGGGGACCGAACAGGCCCAGTTGTTTGCCGAACTGGGACACCGCGTGCGGATCTACACGCCGTTCGGGGAACTGATCCCCGGAATGGCCTATTTCGTACGTCGATTACTTGAAAACACCTCGAATGAATCATTCCTGCGCGCCAGCTTTACCGAGCATGTCGCGGTGGAGGAACTGCTGATGAAACCTGCCGACGTGGCTCGCAAGCCGCACCCTGTCCGTCCTGCTCCCCTGCCCCGTTTCCAGAACGAACCGCTCACCGATTTCTCGCTGGCCGAGAATCGCAAGTTAATGCAGGACGCGATCGACTGGGTCGGCAAGTCGCTGGGACGCGACATCCAACTGACGATCAATGGGCGCCCGGTGGAGACCAAGGGACGCATTGTCTCGCGGAATCCGTCGCAGCGCAATCAAGTCATCGGTCACGTCTATGCGGCGACTCCCGAGGAAGCGGTCCAAGCCATCGCCGCCGCCCGGCAGGCCTTCCCCGCCTGGTCGCGGATGGAAACTCAATATCGCGCTGAGTATCTCGAACTGGCCGCCGCTGAAATGCGCAATCGCAAATTCGAACTGTCGGCCTGGATGGTCTACGAATGCGGCAAGCCGTGGGCGGAAGCCGATGGCGACGTTGCCGAAGCGATCGATTTCTGCATGTACTACGCGGCTGAGATGCGACGCCTGTCGGTACCGCGGCATGTGGATCTGCCGGGTGAAGAAAACACACTGAGCTACCGTCCGCGCGGCGTGGCTGTGGTCATTGCACCGTGGAATTTCCCGCTCGCCATTTTGACCGGCATGACCGCCGCAGCATTGGTTTCGGGTAACACGGTTGTGATGAAGCCGGCGGAGCAATCACCGGTGATCGCCGCGAAGCTGATGGAGATTTTCGAAGCGGTGGGCTTGCCGGCTGGCGTGCTGAATTATCTGCCGGGTGTCGGCGAAGAAATCGGCCCCGAATTGGTCGGTAGTCCCGATGTGGACGTGATCACCTTCACCGGTTCGCAGGCGGTGGGACTGGCCATCAATCAGCAGGCCGCAGTGACCGATGATCGGCAAGAATCGGTGAAAAAAGTCGTCGCCGAAATGGGGGGCAAGAACGCCATCATTGTCGATGATGACGCCGACCTGGACGAAGCCGTCCTGGGGGTCATTCAAAGTGCGTTTGGCTATTCCGGTCAGAAGTGTTCGGCCTGTTCGCGGGCGATTGTCCTGCAGTCGGTCTATGAAGAGTTTCTCAAGCGTTTGATTCCGGCGGTGAAGAGTCTCAAAATTGGCCCCGCCATCAATCCCGGTACCAGCATCGGTCCAGTGATCGACGAGGAAGCGTACGAACGAATCAAGTCGTACATCGCCCTGGGGCACGAAGAAGGTCGCCTCGAACTGGGTGACGATCCGGACGCCCTGCCCTCTGACGGTTATTTCATCGGTCCGCACATTTTCTCTAATGTCTCGCCGAACGCTCGGATTGCTCAGGAAGAAATCTTCGGGCCGGTCCTGGCGGTGATCTCGGCCAGGAATTTTGATGAAGCGTTACAGATCGCCAATGGTACGCGGTACGCGTTGACAGGCGGTGTTTACAGTCGCAGCCCGGTCAATCTGAAGCGAGCCCGTCACGAGTTTGTTACCGGCAATTTGTACCTCAACCGGGGCATCACCGGAGCATTGGTCGAACGACAACCCTTCGGTGGCTTCAAGATGTCAGGGATCGGCAGCAAAGCCGGCGGACCAGATTATCTGCTGCAATTCCTGATTCCGATCAATGTCACCGAGAATACCTTGCGACGTGGGTTTGCTCCGCCGCCTCAGGAAGAGCCGGGTGAGTAGACGTATTATTAGGTGAACGTGCATAAAGAGATGCATTGGCGAGCCGGGCGGCGTAAGCCCCCCAGATTCTTTCGATCCAGATTTGGAAACACAGAGGCACAGAGAACACAGAGATCTCTATCTCGCCTTCTCTGTGTTCTCTGTGCCTCTGTGTTTCAGAAATAGTCCTTAGGGCATTTTCGTATTCGCAGCTAATACTGGCTGAAGGTTCCTTATGCATCGCGCTCGCAGGGTTTGCCGTTCGTGGTCGATACTCCTGTCGGCTCTTCTCATCGGTGTTGGAATCTGCTCTCCGGTCAAAGCGGACGAGGCTCTCGCCAAGCTTCGATATCCTCTTTCCAAGTCCGATGGCATCCGCATTCCCAACATCGTGTTGGATCTGTCGGAAGTCCCGGACAACGCCAGCGCCAAGGCTTGGGGCCTGGAATCGAAACTGCTCTGTGAGGAGTGGTTTCCCGTCATTTGCCGGTTCCTGGCCACAGAGAAGTGGATTCCCCCGGAAACCGTGCGGCTGGTCGTCAAGCGGGATCTGGATGCGCCCGGCGTCACCAGCGGAGCCACGATTCAGGTCAGTCTCAAGTGGATTACCCAGCATCCCGACGACTTCGGAATGGTCATTCACGAACTGACCCACGTCATCCAGAATTATCCTTCAGATAAGACGACACCCGGTTGGCTGGTCGAAGGTATCGCCGACTACATTCGGTACTGGAAGTACGAGCCCGAGATCCCTCGGCAGCGGCTCGATCCGAAGACTGCCGACTACCATCAAGGATACGGAACGACGGGAGCCTTTCTGGCTTGGCTCGTGCAAAAATACGATCGTCGAATCGTGTTGCGGCTGGATGCGGCGTTGCGAGTGAAAGCCTATCACCCGAAGCTCTTTCAGGATGTGACTGGCAAGAGCCTCGATGATTTGTGGCAGGAATTCGTCAGGGACTTGCCGAAATAGGGCGCTGTATCGTGGGACGGGTCTCCAGGCCCGTCCGTCCCCTGCCTGCTCGCCTTGGCGATTCTGCCACGAATGCTTCAATACGCCCAAATTTGGGTGCCACTGGCTCCGCCAGTGTTCGAAGTCTATCGATTCTCTGTCCGGCAATGCACTGGCCGCGCCAGTGGCACCCGAATTCTAAGGTTTGACTGTCGTCGTAGGCCGTATTGATCGATGCGGGCCCGTGAGCAACAGCAGGACGGACGGGCCTGGAGACCCGTCCCACGATACCCGTTTCTTTAGCTCGCGAATCGTTCCAAAACTCGTCTTGTCCGAGTTTCTCTTTTATGCGATAAGCACGACCCCGCGCGCTCCCGCCTCACTTTGCCTATCTGAAATCAGCCTGCCGTTCGAGACAGCTCTGTCTTGTTCCCCAAGCTCCGATTCCCAATTTAGCCTGAGTTAATTCCTACCGCGTCATGCAGCCTGCCATCGACCAACTGTTGGCCAGGTGTCGTTACGTGGAAAATTGATGCACTGCGCTTCGTCATCGAGGCGAGTCAGAGCCATCTGACTCGCTGCGGTGCTGTCGCCTCTATCGTGTTGGTGAGACGTCTGCGGATCTTCCCATTCGGTAACAGAAACAAACTATCGTGTCACAAGACCCATTGAACTTGGATGCCATTTTCCGTGCCCTACTGCGGAAACGAAGTCTCGCTCGTGGGCGTTCCCGCCAGGACAGGCCCTGGGCTTGCTGGCTCTCATGGGGGCTGGTGGGACTCGCCGGATGTGCGACTTTCGATGACAAGTACGAGCGACCGGCATTCTCTGGAGTCGATTCGGCGGCTCCTGGAATGGCGACTGTGGGCGGGGAAAAGGTCGCGAAGAAATTGGTGGTTCCACGCGGTGCGATGGCCCGCAACGTAGGCCCGGCCGCGGCCGTCACGCAGGCCTCTTATCGACCTGATGCCGATTCCACCGAGGATTCTGCCGCACGGGTCTTGATCTCCACGAAGAATGGGATGGAAACGCAGCCGGTCATCGAACAAGTCGCGTTTTCTCAGACTGATACGCCTCAGCAGAACGCCGAAAATCCTGAACCTGCGGCAATCGAAAAAGAGGGTGTCAAAGTTCCGGAGGTGGGCGCGGGCGAGGCCAAGGAGCAACTCCCGACTGCCCCAGCAGCGCCCACTGCCCCAGAGGGAGCTCCCGTGGATTCGACCGTGGAGATCGAGTCCCCCGCAGGGGCGACAGGCATCAACCTGGATCAGACCATCAACTTCTGTATGGTCGCCGACCCCGTTATCCGCGCGGGACTCGAGTCGATCAATCAGAGTAGCGCCGATCTCACCACGGCCTCTTTGATCCCCAATCCGCAGTTCTTTACCGATCTGCAGCTGATGCCCCTGACGCACAAATTCGTTCCCACGCGACAGGGTGGACCTCCGCAGTTTGATGCGATTCTGTCCTACCCGATCGACTGGCTCTTGTTCGGCAAACGAGCAGCGCAAATCAATGCCACCGATTTAGGGGTGCGGGTGAGTCAGTCCGAATATCACGATTTGGTCCGCGTGCGAGTCCTGGAAGCGGCCGTCAATTACTACGGAGTATTAGAAGCCAAGGCCCTGCGCGACGTCGCTCGGCAAGATGTCGAGAATTTCCGCCGGATCGAAGCGTTGACCAGTTCGGCTGTCGATAACGGCGGCCGCGCGAAGGTCGATCTCAACCGCATTCGTCTCGATCGGTTGCGAAGCGAGCAATCCTTGCGTGACGCCGAGAACAACCTGGTCGGTGCTTTCGCCCGCCTGCGTGTTCTGCTGGGAGCTGACGAAACCGATCCGGCGTTCGATGTGATTGGAACTCTGGAGTCTTCGAATCTGATCGAACCGATGGCCATCGACGAGGCTGTCGTGGTCGCTGACCAAAATCGTCCCGATTTGGAAGCGGCCCGCTGGAAGATTGCTCAAGCCGATGCTGTCGTCGAGTCGGAATATCGTAAGGCCTTTCCGACCGTGATTCCCAGTTGGGGCTACACTCGGCAATATCAAAATAAAGCGATCGGCTATCCGGATGCCGACTCGTGGCTCACCAACCTGACCGTCTCGCTGCCGTTTTTCGATCGCAATCAGGGCAATCGGGCGAAGGCAGCTTCTGTGGCGGCGCAAGTCGGCTATCAGTTGCAGGCCCGCCGCGTGGCACTCCGTGCGGAGGTCGTCAAAGCCACTAACGATTTGTTGACGTCAGCGGCCAATGCACGGGCCGTGGCGCAAGAGCAGCTCGAAATTGCGAGGCAGGTCCGCGACAGCATCAACGCGGCGTACGAAGCGGGCGGTCGACCGCTCTTGGATGCCCTCGATGCCCAACGGAACTATCGTGAAACCTATCGGCTGTTCATCACGAGTCGTGCGGACTATCTGCGAGCGTCCATTCGTTACAGCGCAGTTTTGGGCCAGCAGATGACGCCGTAGCGCCCCCGTGGCGGACGCTGCTAGCGTCCGCGCACAGGGTATTCCTATTAGAATCCTTCACTGTGGCCCCTCCGGGCAACGCCGTGAAGGATTTTTGCTTGGAAAGCCTGAGACACGGACGCTAGCAGCGTCCGCCACGGGGCCTACGTCGAGCCCTCCGGGCTGACATTACAAAGGCGCAACCTTTGTATTCGCAAGCCGATTACAACTTGCAGGCGATTCTGACCGCTCTACAATCTGAAATAGGTTAGGCGGTAATTTCTTATATTCTGCCTAGTCAGGGGCAAGTTCCGTGAGCACGAAAATCATTCGCGCTGCTAAGCAAAGGCGTGATGAGTTCGAAGCGGCGAGCGGATGGATACGGCTTGAAGTTTAATGCCTGGCCCTCTTATCGCACTGCTGCGATTGCTAATGAACAAACGTGTGATCTAAGCATAGAGATTCTGTATTTCAGCGGAATTCAGTCGCAAGAAACTACGGTGACCGAATGAATGCGACCCCCAGCGCCGGGTGGTCAGGCCGACTCTGGGATTGGTGCCAGTCTCCCTCGTTTGGACGTTGTGTCTGGATGATGGTCGGTGTGATCGGATGTCTGTTTGTGACCCTGGAACTGGTGCGGCCAGCTCATGGCCGAACGCCTGACGCCCAGTCTGCCCCGCATC
>JAKFVC010000293.1 GCA_021732415.1 Planctomycetaceae bacterium | reverse complement strand
AGCCCCTCTCCCCGGAGTACCAGGGCGAGGGGGGCAGTTTTTAGGTATATCACCGCTGGTTGAGTGTCGCAATCAGAGTATTTAGATGGCAGTCGCGGGTGCGTGAAGCTGCCTGCGCAGCTTATACGCCATGTAAATGATGATCAGGAAGTTGATCACCACCGCGCTGACCTTGATCCAACTGACTCCGTGAGCAAGTTCATAGAACTCGATGGGCAGATAGATTATTCCGCTGAGCAGAGCGAGCCATTCGGCCCAGCGCTGTTCGTACCACAGTCCGTAGGCTTCGGCCCCGCGGATGATGGCGTAGGTCAGGGCGAGACTGGCCAGCATCCAGAGATGTGTGTCGGTCACTTTGGAGGCGGCGTCGATGAAGATGTGTGGATAGTGGTGAGCCGGATTGAGGTGAATGTGCTTGATGATCTGCGTGGCGATGAGGTGGACATCTCGATGGAGCAGGCTCAGGCATCCAAATCCGGCAAGCAACACGAGGGCCGCTTTTGCGGCTTCGAACAGGGCGATGGCGCGCATCGTGACGGGATGATGAAATCTGGACATGTTCTCGTCGGACAACCTCATGAGGACAGTGTGTGCCGGTCATGAGGAATGATAACGGACTTGGTGGCGGGGGCTATTGGCAAAGACGGTGAGTACTAGAAGCGACTAGGCGAGCCGGGTGCCGTGAGGCCCTGGACAATTCGTGTCGTCGGGTTGACACTCGGTCCGGGGCCTTACGGCACCCGGCTCGCCTGGGTTAATAACTAGGCGGCTCCGCGTTGCTCGATCTGTCGTTCCGCTTGCAGCCAATTGCGAATCTGCTCGAGTTCCCGTGACCACGATTTTCCGAGGCGACGTTCGAAGAAGGCACCGAACAGCAAGTGGATCGTCTCGCTGAAATGGCGGATGCTTTGGATCCGATTTTCCAAGGGACCGCGACCGCCTCCTTCGTCATTCTCGATCTTTGCGCCGTTGAGGGAGACCATCTCGGCTTGCAGGACGAAGTCGTATTGTTCTCCGAGGCGTGAGAGAATCAGGCCGGCCTTGCGAGGCAGCTTGCCGGAGAGGACTGCCTGATGAGCTTCGGGCAACGTCACCGGAGATTCATGCGTGATCGTGTCCTTGCCCGATTCGCCGCGCGGGCATTCGAGACGCAATGTTTTCACGATCATCGCGGTGACTTCAGTGTCGTCGGCCAATGAGATCGTGTCGGATTGAGTTTCCAGGTACCACCACAGCCACAGCAGGAATTCATTGCCGAGATAATCGAAGTTGCCCGACTCTTGATTGTGCCAACTGATCGGGGGCTGGATTTCTCGCGTGTGGAAGGGAGTCGGGTCGGCTTCGGCGAGATTCATCCGATGGTCGTCTTCGACCGCCCATTCGCTCGCCAATTTGCCGGAGGTCAGTTGTTCGAATGAGAGCTCGAACGCGTCCTCGAACAGATTGATGCACAGTTCCAATGAGGCCGGGCTGGAAGTGCCGACGTACAGAATTCCGTCGCGAGCATCCCATAGCACCGGGAATTGTTGCATGCGGCGGTAGCGGCCCGTTTTGAGTTCTTCTTCGCAGCGTTTTTCGACTGACTCTTTGGCTTCCTGCTTTTGCGTCTTGGTCGGCCGGCCAGTGGGATTTTCGGCGGCGAGGACCGCCAGTTCCATCTGCAGCCAGGCCTTCTTCAGGGGCGAAGGAATCTTGTTGGTGTCGATGCGGACGGCACAGTGGAGTGTGTCGTCGATCATCGCCTTTTCCCATTGGAAATCGGTATCGAAGAGGTGCTCACCGGCGAGAAAGCCGACTTGCGTCCCGTCTCCGGTCGGTTCTAACTGCCCGATGGCGTGTTTGATCAAGATATCGAGATGTTCGGCGGCAAACTGGCGCGGCCCGTCGCTGGTGATGCGAAAACGTTCGCATGTGATCCGTCCCGATAGAAATCCCATTCCGGCTCCTAATTGATTGAGGAAGGATAACCCTCACGGCCGACGCCAAAAAACGTCGGTGCGGAGTCTTCCTGACCGGTATCGGCGAATGGATCGCGACGGTGAGATGCGAGTTTCCCAGACACGCATAATCCGCCGGACTTGCCTACGCGGATTATTCGGAGAGTTCCGCAACGCGGCGCAGGATATTTCGACGCAATGGGAGGGCGAGCGCTCTTATTCGCGCACCGCCAAAAGATGTTTAATAGGAATAAGATCTCACGCAAAGGCGCCAAGGCGCAAAGAACGAAGAGATGACTTCTTTGCGCCTTGGCGCCTTGGCGTGAGATCAATCTTCCTAAAAGCGCCGACACGGCGCCAATCGAAAGTCAGCTCGATCTACTTCTTGTTCCCAAAGCAATATAGAAATTCCTGCCGCTCGCCACTGCTGCGGCTGCCGACTCGGAGGAAAATCTGGCCGCCGCAGATCGCCGGGCTGGGGAAGGAATCGTCGCCCACTTTGTTCTCAGCGACGAGTTCGAATTTCTCTGGATTGGGGCGGACGACGTACAACGTGCCCAGTTCGTTCGCCTGGTAAATGTGGCCTCCGGCGAGGACCGGTGACGCACTGACGGGACCTTGGAGGCGTTGCTTCCACATTTCTTTCCCATCACTTCCCTGCCAGCAGAACATCACGCCGTTGTCAGTCAGCGCATAGAGATGTCCCTGGTAGGCCAGCATCGATTGCTCGTAGCACTTCTGATTGTTCTTCCAGAGGACTTTGCCGCTGCCGTCGGCTTTGACTGCGATGGTTTCGGCCTTGGGATAGCCGCCGCTGGCAAAGACGATTCCATCGTCCCAGACCATTGTGCCGCAGGTCGCTGCCGTGGTACCGGGAATCGACCAGAGTGGCTTACCATTTGCTGGATCAAACGACGAAACCTTTTGAGAACCGCTCAGCAAGAGTTGGTCTCTGTTGCCGATCGGTGCAACCACGGGTGACGAGAACGAAATGCTGTGAGGCCGGTCAGCCTTCCACAAGCGCTTGCCCGTCGGCCGATTGAATCCCGATAAAAAACTCTCGCCGTCAAACTCAGCGGAAACGATCACCGAATTGCGATAGATCAACGGTGACGGAGCATAGCCATATTGAAAAGAGGTCGGGTGAAAGGGGCCGGCCGGCTCTTTCCAGATGATCTTACCGTTCAAATCCAACGCGACAGCCTGGACGGCGTCGTGATTGTAGAACGTGGCGAACAGTCGTTCGCCGTCTGAGGCGACGGTCGGGCTGGCTTCGGTGTTCTTCGGATGATTTCTTTCGGGGAATCCACCGCGGTTGACCTCGGTCTCCCACAGTTGCTTGCCCGTCGCGCGGTCGAAGGCCAGGACCGAGTGAACCTTCTTTTTCTCATCGGCCGTCGTCAGATAAACCCGATCACCAACAACCGTCGGCGACGAATGGCCGCGGCCGGGGACGGGCGTCTTCCACACGACGTTGTCCGCGTCACTGAGCGTCGTCGGTACGGGTTGATCGCCTCCAATCCCGTTGCGCTGTGGACCACGCCACCAGGGCCAGTCGGTCTTGATGGAGAGTTTGGGGAAATCTTTCAGTGCATTTTCCTGAGCGGAAACGGAACGGCCAACGCTGAGCAATCCCAGGAGGGCACCAAAAAAAATCACACTGCGAATCATTCGTTTGTTGATCACGGGTCGCATCCCTATCTGCTGGTTGAGTGGCGAAACCGGGTCGCCAACTGAATTCCGCGGAATTGTCACATCAGGGTATATCGATATTGGAATGTATGTAAAGGAAGAGTATCGTAACTGGTGCCAGAATTGCGCGGCAGTTACGAAACCCTTTACAGAATATCAACAAGCTATATTGGTCCCGGGCCGCTGTGCGATTGAAATGGGTCGTCATCATCAAAATGTTGTCGGCAATGACTATAGCAGTTGCGGATCAGCGCGCTCCAGATTTATGATAGGCGTGCGCGAATATGTCTTTTTCGTGAATATGTCCTTTTACAGAGTTCCCCCTGAGCTCCCCTCAATCAGACACATGATCGCCCGAATTGTTTGCCCGACTCTGGAGAGTCAGGCTACAGGGCGGTACTGAAAGAGATCTCAAGCGAACTCTGCCTGTGTTTTATTGACTTGGATTTTCAGAGTTCCTTGTTGTTGTTTGTTCTTAATTCGGTTTGGCGTCGCATTGATCGAACGTAACGGTGGATGTTAAGTTCGATGTCTCCCATCGCCCTGTGAACGGATTATGACTTCAGACCAGGAACTCAGCGAACGGTTACTCAAGAACGATCGAGCGGCTTTCGAAGCCATCGTTCAGAAGTACCAGCGCGGCGTCTTTGCTTATTTGCGGTCGCGCATTCTCGCCGTCAGTGATGCGGAAGATCTCACGCAAGAGGTGTTTCTGCGGTTCTATCAGGCCCGTGAGCGATTTGACACGAGTAGTCTCATTCGCCCGTGGCTGCTGGGAATCGCGCGGAACCTCTTAAAAGAGCACCTGCGGAAGCTCAAACGCCGCAAGGAAGTCGCCTGGACCGAACTGTGTCTGGAACTCGAAGACATCGTTCACATGCGTCCGGGCGAAACGAACGAAGACTTTCTGGCTCATCTACCGCACTGCATCGGCGAGCTGGGGCAAAGTGCTCGAGAAGCCATTCAGTTGCGTTATTCGGGCAGCCTGTCGTTGCTGGATATTGGCCAACGACTCAAACGCAGCGAAGGGGCGATCAAGCTCCTCATGTTTCGGGCTCGTCAAGCTTTGAAATATTGCCTGGACAATAAGACGCGGAACCCCCACTTATGAGCCAGCTCAGCGATCAAGAGCTGATACAGCTCGTTCAAGAGAAGACTCCTGAAGAACTGAGCGAGACGGAACTCGACCAGCTACGGGAGCGCTTGCGCGTCTCGTCTGAGTTGCGTGATACGTTAATCGAGCAGTTGCACTTCGAAGCCTATCTGAACGAAGCCCTCGGCAAGTTTG
This sequence comes from Planctomycetaceae bacterium, assembly GCA_021732415.1. Lineage (GTDB taxonomy): Bacteria > Planctomycetota > Planctomycetia > Planctomycetales > Planctomycetaceae > JAKFVC01. Next base: position 31,680 of record JAKFVC010000293.1, on the reverse strand, counting down.
AAGTGTCAGTCGATGAGATCGTGTCGGTCGGTGGACCGGCTCGCAATCGACTCGACGGCTATTGGACGTGGGCACCCGTCCTATTAATTGGACTGCTGCTCGCGTCGTTGCTGTTGGTCGTATCATTCCTGCCCGAGAAGCCGAAGGCCAAGGCCGAGGTTGCTGACAAAGACGCGCTCAAGAAGGCCGAAGAAGAGCTCGCCGCTGCGAAGAAGAAGGCTGAATCTGAGAAGGTGGTTGAGTCCACCAAGCCGGAGAAGGTCGATCCGAAACCGACTGATGCGGTGGTCGCCACGCAGGTGAAACCCGTCGATCCCGCGACGACGAAGCCGATGCCGCCGACGGTGGATCCGGCACAGCTGTGGCGCAAGGAATTCGAAGCCGAAACTTTCGCGCGCAGCAACATCAAGGTTGATTCGAAGAACATGGGCTTGGGAATTGGCGTCATCTATGCCGATGACGCCAAGCCCGCGTTTGCGGAATATGACATTGCGATTCCTCAAGCCGGAAAGTATCGACTCGATCTGCGTTACGCCTCCAAGGTGCAACGCCCGCTGAAGGTCATCGTGAATGGCCAAGCGGTATTGGTCGGCATCGCCCGTTCCACGACGAAGGACTGGAAGCCGCAGTTTCAGGCGTGGTTTCCGGCAGGAGAAATCGAACTGCTGGCCGGGATGAACGCCATCCGGTTTGAATCCGATCCGCCGGCGAAGCAGAAGCGACTGGGACAAACTCCGGCCATCGACCGCTTTTCGTTGACCTCGTCGTTCGCTGTGACGGTGCCGATTGCCCCCAGTGAGTCAGTTGCGCCGAATGCTCCATGGGCCCAGTTGGTCAATCGAGATACTCCGGCACTTCCCGCATTGGAGGCGAGTTACAAGCCACAAGGCGAACAATGGGGCCTGCGTCGCGAGCGACTCCAGCAGTGGCTCGAACCGGTACCGGGTTTGCCGCACCAGTTCCATGAATCGATGTATGGCGAAATGCCGCTGTCGGCCATTGATGGTGTGTTGAAGCTGCGGGCTCCGTGGCCGACTGATGCCGTGATGCGGATGTCGCTCTACGATCATGTCGGGCTGCGACTCCACTTCTGGGATGGCATGGACGGGGTGACGTTTCAGTTCAGTGACCGGCCTTCTCACTGGTGGGCCGCCTATGGGACGACGCGCCAGAACGGCCAGCCGAAACCCGAGACGCGGGTGCTGATCGGTGGTGCCGATGGCCGCATGGATCCAATCCTGCACGGGCAGCTTGAGTTTCGCTACCAGGCGGGGACATTGATCCTCAGCCGCGGCGATATTCGCTTGATTACCGTCCCGTTCGCCAAGCCGCCCGGGGAAGTCTATTTCGATGGCCGCGCCGGGCTGAGCGGATTTACGATGTACCGCGGATCGCCAATGCCGGACGAGAGTTTCCCGACTCGTCCCTATGCGATCCGGACTGAAAAGCCGGCGCAGTTGACGAATCAGGCCAAGCTTGGTCAAGGAGCTATTCTCAGTGCGCTGCCCGATGGGATGTTGGAGCTGACTTCGGAGAAGACGAAGGAAGGCTCGACCGTTTCGATTCCCCTGGAATCTCCCGGCTTGCAGGAAATCATCCTGCAGATTGAGAACGCGACTCCCGGAACTGGAGTTTACATTGGTGGAGGTGCGGGCCAGCCAACTCATCGCCTGGCTTTCTGCCGCGAGCTCACCACGAAAGCGACTTGCCTCACCTGGCTGCGACCGGGCGAGCAGTTCATCGAAGTTTCCCAAGACGTCAATCTTTCGGTCGTTCCGTTCACCGCCAAGAAGCAATGGCTCCGACTGGTGATGGGGATTGGTTCGCTCAAATGCTGGACGAGTGCCGACGGCATTCATTGGGGCCGGGCGCTGGATCCTCTGCGCGGGCTCCGCGGTGGTTGCGTCGAATTTGGTCTCTTCGCGATACCGGGTGAAGAAAAACGCAGCATCACTTTGCGACGTGTGGAAGTCCGCGGACTCAACGCGCTGACTTCCATTGTGCCGGATGATCTGCTTGATCGGACTCCGAATCTCCCCGGTGATCTGGATGTCGAAGCCTGGCTGGAAAGTGTGATTGAAAGCCAGCCGCCGGGGATTGATTCTCTGCAATGGCGGCAGGCTTGTGCGCTCAAGACGTTGGCTCTCGGAACGGCCGGCGAGTTGGGTAAGACGTTGCTGGCGGGCTTGATTGCCGATGTCATCGTGCGACCGGTTTCGCCCGCGGATCGGCTGCAGTTCTTGCAAGATGCCGCACTGATTGCCGACACCTGGGATCAGGCGGATGGCTTGAGTTTCGCCGAACACTACGAAAAGCTGGGCGAACGACTGATTCACGAAGGGCATGCGGGTTCGTGCCGGCTGACGACGACCGGTTTGCTGCAGTGCTCGATGTGGACCATGGCCCCCGTCAAGGTTCCCGCCGAATCGGTCGCTCGTTACGACCTGTTGCGAGCGATCTATAAGGACGACTGGGAAGATGTGGCCCGGCTGTGCCGCTGGTTGCGGTTCTGGAATAAGCCCAGCCATCCCCACTTCCTCGCGTTCCACGGCCGGGATAGTTTCCGCAGTATCGTGGAGTTGGCCGAGGCGGGTGTGCAACGATTTGCTCCGGACCAGAAGCCGATCATTTCGACCCCGTTCCCGAATCAGGAGACCGTCACCTGGCGGCATCCGTTAATCGAACAGTTGAGTAAAGAAGGCTATAACGTCCTCGCGGAATTCGAGGCGGCGTTGTCGGGTGACTCATACAAGGATGCCTGCCAGATCGTCGCGGCAGCCAGTGCCTCGGGAGCCTTGGGCCTCTTGCCTGATGCCCGTGATCGCCGGTTGTTGGTATCGCTTTCACGAGCTGTCTCCCTGGCGATGCGTGAGCATCCTCAGTTGCAGAAGACGATGATCACCCAATTCGGACCGACCGGCCGCGTGCGTGTGCGGCAGGCCATGTCCGAGGGGAACACGGCCGGAGTCCTGTCGGCGACATTGCAGTTCACCGGAACCGAAGCAGCTGCGGAGGCCCACTCGTGGCTGGGCGACCGAGCGTTGTCGGTCGGCAGCTTCGTGCAGGCCATTGGACAATATCAACAAGCTCTGCCGACCGCGTCCGCCTCCTTGCGAGCAGAACTGCAGGCCAAACTGCGGCTGGTGTCGGCACTGGCGTCGCGGCCCAAACTGGCTGGCGATCCGGTCACGTCCTCCGTAACACTGGGAACGCAACGCCTGGATGCCGCCCAGTTTGAGCAACTGGTGGGCGATATTCGAGCTGGCCGCGTCAAAGAGATGGGCGGGACTCAAGCCTCCTCAGCGGCCGACGCGTACTTCGTTTCGGCAGTTCCAGCGCCGACGGGATATCAAATTGGACGCCGATTCCCGTTTGATGGGATCGCGGGAAAGAACGCGGGAAACACGCACTATGCGGGCACCGATACTACCGGCCGCGAGTTCGCGATCCGTATCGCGGGCGACTGGTTGCTCACCAGCAACCGCTTCCAGGTGGTGGCCTACGATCTGGTCAGCGGTGAGAAGAAATGGACCAGCGGGCTGAAAGAAGACGAGGGAGACGCGCACGCCTTCCCGCTGATGCCGATGCCGCCGGTTGTGCATGGTGGCAGGGTCTTCGTCCGCCGGTTGACGCGCACTGGCCCCGATCTGGCCTGCCTGGAACTGTCGACAGGAAAAGTCCTCTGGGCGAAGCGTCCTGGAAATCACGTGATCTCCGATCCACTGGTGATCGAGGACGACTTGTTCGCCTTCTTCGTCGAAGAGCCGCAGATTGGGTTGCTGCAGGTCTCACTGGGCAACTTCGACATTGAGACGGGCGAGATCATCGCTCAGTCGATGCAGTTGCAGTCGCGTGACGTCTGGGGCACCAAGATCATTTGCGAGGCCGTTGCCGCAGGCGACAAGATTGTGGCCTCGATCGGGGGCGCCGCCCTTTGTTGCGATCTGTTGGGTCAACCGCGCTGGCTGCGACGGCAAACCTGGCTGCCGCCGATCGATCATTACGGCTTCTTCCGCCAGTACCGGCAACCACCATTGGTCGCGGATGGGAAAGTCTATCTCGTACAGCCCGGCGTTCTGGCGATTGAAGCATTGGACCTCGAAAGCGGCCGTCAGATCTGGCAGCAATCGTTCCCCGAGTTGCGTCGCGTCGTCGGATTGGTCAATCAGCAAGTCATCGTCGAAACGGGCGCGGGGCTGCACGCCTTGAGAATTGATAACGGTGAACGCGTCTGGTCGAGCACCTCGCCCGGACTGTTGGAAGCCCAGATTTGTGGGGCCCCCGGTGGCGTTCTGGTCGCCCGCTCGATCCGCCTGCGTAACGAACAACGCCGCATCTGCCTGGCGTGGCTCGATGCAGCGACCGGCCGTGAGACGGCCCGCCTGCTGATGCCTGAAATGCAGGACAAGGATCCTCAGATAGCAACTCTGCTGCCGTGGAAGGATCGCATCTGGCTGGCGTGGGGCCATAGTCCGCGCGACTTCAAACGCGAACTGGTGGAACTCGTGCCCGGCAGTTCGATTCAGCCGGGTGCTGGTGTCGACGTAGCACTCGCCCGTTGGACCAGCCACGTCCCCAATGAAGTTCAAGAGATGGTGGGCGAATTCCTGCCAGGCTGGACGCTGCTCACCAAGCAGAATTTGCAACAGGCGGGACATCAGCCCGAGTTCGAAGGCCAGAAGGACCTGATGCAGACGCAGACCTCGAAAGAGCACCCCGTCATCTTTGCACGCTCGATTGCGATCTCCAAAAACAAGCCTGCGAAGCTGCGGATTCAAGCCGGAGGACCAGTCGGTCAACCGTGGCAACTGGCGGTCCGGGTCAATGATCAAGTCCTGATGACGGCCAAGCTCGACGACAAAGCCCCCAGCCGTATGGGCCAATACGACATCGACCTGGCCCCCTTCGCCGGGCAAACCGTCTGGCTGCAGGTTGCCCAGGATTCCATCGGTGCGGCACCCGCCACCGCGTTCTGGAAGCAGCTCGAGCTGGTAGATTAAGACGAGCGAAGCGTCGTCTTAATCGTGGGATGGGCCTCCAGGCCCGTCCGAGCCCGTAACCACCGACCTAATAAACATTCGAGCCTCGCGAACTTCGCGCAGCGCACGAGTGGCTTTGTAATCGATTCGCGAACGCTTCAATACTCCCAATTTGGGTGCCACTGGCTATGCCAGTGCTCGCAGTCTAACGACTCCCTGTCCGGCAAAGCACTGGCCGAGCCAGTGGCACCCGAATTGGGGTTTATTGAAGCACTTGGCGCTCGATTAACCAGTGAATGCCGTGCGCTGCGCGAAGCTCGTGCGGCATTAAGGTTTGTGACGCCGGTTGTTACGGGCTCAGACGGGCCGGAGACCCGTCCCACGGATTCGCGCACCGTCACCTTGTGTCAAGCTTTCCTGACCGTTGCTGGCGATCCAGTCTCGCCACGCGCTGCGTTCGTTGCGGGGTGAATTCAATCCCCGAAGCGATCGCCGCAGACCGTGGATTGAGCGTCACTCCTGCACCTCGCTCTGCCGATGCTGTAGCCACTGGAATACGTGACGGGGACATGGAACGTACGTCCCGATGGTATTTCCCTCACAATCGCTAGATCGCGGGAAGCTTATCGTGCGGATTATCGTGTTGCCTCGCTCGTTCACCTGGATGCCGTTAATCTCTCGCACTATTCCCAGGCGCAAGAAGCCGCAGACTCGTCCGGTGACCGGCCCCGTAGAGGTCTTCGAAGATCGCCTCTTGTTGACGGCTTATACTGTTGATACGGATGCCGACTCGGGTGCGGGCTCGCTACGCCAGGCGATCCTGGATGCGAATGCGAATCAGGGTGCCGACACGATCGAGTTCAACCTCGACGTGGATGAGCTCGTCATTCAGCCGCTGACCTCGTTGCCGGCGATTACCGATCCGGTCACGGTGGATGGGACAACTCAATCGGGCTTCACGCTGCAGCCGATCGTGACACTGGACGGTAGCCTGCTGCCCGACCAGACGTTTGGTGCGGGGCTGGAAATCGATACCAGCAACTCCACAATTAAATCGCTGGTGATCACGGGATTCGCTCAAGGTGATGGCATCTTGATTGGCGGCTTCGACAGCACCGGAGTTACGGGAAATCACGTCGAGGGCTGCTATATCGGATTGAACGCCGACGGAACCACCACGGCACCCAATTCCACCGGAGTCAGGATCGCGAATGGAGCAACGTCGAATGTGATTGGCGGGACGACTGCAGGCCAGGGAAACACCATCTCCGGCAACTCCAGCTACGGAATTGTGCTGGGCGGGACCGGCACGGAAGACAACCTGGTTCAAGGTAATCTACTGGGTATTACCGATGATCCGTTGCATAACATCGGAAATGGTTATGGAATTGCGGTCGCCGGAGGAGCCTCGAACAATACGATCGGCGGTGCCGTCGCCGGCGCCAGGAATCTGATCTCAGGAAATATCGACTACGGTATTTCTCTCACCGGAAGTGGCACGACTGGTAACGTCGTCCAAGGCAACTGGATTGGCCTTAACGGAGCCGGTGATGAGACCTATGGTAACTATACCGATGTTGCCGGAATCTCATTGTCGCTGGGGGCACATGACAACACGATTGGTGGCACTACGCCCGATGCGCGGAACGTCATCGCTGGCGTCACCGGCAACGGCATTTCGCTGCAGGACGAGGGGACCTCGAATAACATCATCCAAGGCAACTACCTGGGAACGAACGCGTCCGGAACTGCGGCGGTCACGATCAATGACGACGCGATCTTCATGATCGATGCCAGTAACAACACCATCGGCGGTACGGTCGCGGGGTCGGGCAACGTGATTTCCGGCGCTGGCCGGCATGGCATCACGATTTTCGGAGCCAATACTTCTGGCAACAACGTGTGGGGCAATCTCATCGGCACGAATGCCGCCGGGACTGCCGCGATCCCGAATGGCAACGACGGCGTCCATATCGACGGGGCTCCCGACAATGTCGTGGGTGGGGCCACGCCGTTCAAACGCAACATCATTTCCGGGAATGCGCAGAATGGTATCACGGTGACCGGGGCAGGTGCATCGGACACTATCATTCAGGGAAATTACATCGGCCTGCAAATTGACGGCGAGTCCGCACTGCCCAATGAGATCGACGGGATTCAGATCGCCGATGGAGCAGTCGACACGCTGATTGGCGGCAGCGTGATGGGCGAACCGAACATCATTGCCTTCAATGCCGACCGTGGCATCAACGTGACCGGGAACGCGACGACCGGCAACACGTTCTTCGGTAATTCCATTTACTTGAACGACACGTACGAGATCGATCTGAATAACGATTTCCGCACGAACAACGACGGTCTGGACGCCGACCATGGACCAAACGACCTGCAGAATTTCCCGACGCTGACGAGCGCCAATGCGACCGGCGGATCATTGACGATCTTCGGAACGCTCAGCAGCACCCCCTTCCAGACGTTTACCATCGACTTCTATTCCAGCGCCGCTGTTGACGATAATGGCTTCGGACAGGCCGAAGTCTATCTGGGATCAATGGCCGTCACGACGAGCGCCACCGGAGCAGCGGGGATCTCCAAGGTGTTTTCCACCGTGGTCGCTGCAGGCCATGTCATCACCGCCACTGCGACCAATAGCAACGGCAGCACGTCGGAGTTTTCGAGTGCGGTGACCGTGGTCGGCACTGCTTCACCGAATCCAGTCCTGACTCTCTCGACCTCGACGGCGATCTCGAGTTCGCGTACGACCCCTGTCGTACTCGATTCCACCGCCACGTTGACTGACGCCGATTCCGCCAACTTCAACGGCGGCAAGCTAACGATCACGCTGAGCCCCGCTGGAAAGGGTAGCGATCAACTGGCGGTGCGCAATCAGGGGACGGGTGAAGGACAGATCTCGGTCTCGAAAAAGAATGTGCTCTTTGAAGGCGTCGTCATTGGCACGATGACCGGTGGCAAAGGTAAGAAGGCACTGGAAGTGACGTTAAACAGCAGCGCGACCATCGAGGCCACTCAAGCCTTAATTCGCAATATCACTTACTTGAACAAGGCCAAGAAGGTGTCCGTGCACACCAAGACGGCAGGGTTCAATGTGACGGACGGCAGCGGCCATTCGAGCGGCACGATCAACAAGACGATCGAGGTAGTGCGAGGTTCGTGATCACGCCCTCGTGGCCGACGCTGCTAGCGTCGGCCACGGGGTCTTACCTAGGCGTTAAGGCGTAATCACCGTATCCGGCAACATTGCTTTGAGTTTCTGCAATCCCGCGGGAGTCAACTGCGCCCGATTGAGTTGCAGCTTCCGCAACCGCTTCAGACCGCCGAGCGTCTCAATAGAGGCATCGGTGACCTTGGGCGAATCCAGCGACAAGTCTTCGAGCGTTGTCATCTTCGCCAGATGCTCGACTCCCTCGTCATCAAACACGCCCAACACGAGCATCAACATCCGCAACTTCGGCAGCTGAGCGATCTGAGCGAGAGTCTGATTACTAGCCGGATGATCATAAACATCAAGTTGATAAAGTTCCTTAAGCTGGCCGAGGAACGGCAGCCCGGCCTCGGTAGTTTCCGGCCCATGCACGTGCAATTGCTGCAGATTGACAAGGCCCGCCAGGTGCTTCAATCCGGCATCAGTGACATGCGTATGCACGATCTCCAGCCGTTTCAGACTCGTCAGTTTGCCAATTGCTTCCAGTCCGGCGTCGCTGGCAGGGGCCGAATGGAGATTGATCGATTCGAGTTGCTTCATACCCTGCAGGTGTTGGAAGCCGCTGCCGGTGATTTTTGAAGCACAGATCGTCATGCGCCGCATCTTGGTCAACCCGGCCAGATGCTCAAAGCCACGGTCATCACACGCAGTCAGACAAATATTGAGACGCTCGAGACTCTTGAGATCCTTCAGATGGATCAGCCCGGCGCTCGTCACGGCGGTTCCTGACAGTTCCAGCCGTCGCAGGAGATCTTGCCCGCTCAACAATTTCAGCCAGTCGTCGGTGACTCGATCCGAGAGCTTTCGCGGAGCGGGCGTGGCATGGCCGTCGGAGTTTTCATTCAATTCGATTTCGACAATCCGCCCCAGAACAGGCAGACTCTCGTCACTGCAGATGGAACGCAGCCAATCGGGTGCGACAACTTCGAGTGCCGCCTTGCCTCCCAGGCGTTTAATTTCCGCCAGGAGCAGTTGGTCGCGGCCGTAGTGAACAACGGCCTCATCGAACGTGGGCAGAAACTTTTCGGTATCCTCTTTCACTTTAGGATCGGTCAGCGTCGCCGCCAGTGTCTTCACTTCTTTCTTGGCAGCAGCCCATTCGGTTGCCTCCAGCTTGGCCTTCGCCATGATCTCGGCCATCTTGCGGAGCGTGGGCGCATCGGGATGGGGACGCAACGGGATCACATTCAGATACCGAGAAATAACCATCGGCTTACCGGGATGGCCCGCGAAACCTTTGACTCCAACCTTGGCATGAAACACCCCTGGCGGGTCACCGGTCGTACAGAAGATCTCATCATGATTCGGACCACCGAACGTAATGTTGCTGACCACCTTACTGGGCAGCGGCAAATACGCGAGGACCTTGGCCTCGGGACTTAAGACGGTGATCCGGCCCGTACCGGTTTCCGGACGATGGAAGTCGGTCGTCCACAAATTTCCGGCCGCATCGAAGACACACCCATCACCGCCCGAGCCACCCAGATCGTAGAACATGGTCGGCTTCCCCAGCAGAGCGTCGTCCGCGGGCAAGTCGTAGCGCAGGATCTTCTTAGACTGCGATTCGATGACGTACAGGAACTTGCTGGCCGGATCGACTTCAATCCCATTCGGGAATGCCAGTCCCGTCGTCAGCCGATCCACCCGCCCATCGGGACGGACGCGATATAAATTTCCTACCGGTTTAGCCAGCGAAGAGCCTTCGGGATCGGTCCAGTAAACATTGCCTCGTGCATCCACAGTGAGATCATTCAGACCGCGCAGAGTTTCAATTTCGAAACGCTCAGCAACCACCCCCACTTTGCCATCCGGCGACAGGTCGAGCACCGCCTTGTATTTGTTGTCAGCGATCAGCAGATGCCCGTCCGCCTTGAGCACGGTGCCGGCGGGGCCGATCTCCAGATACTTGTGAACCGCTTGTTTCGAATCGACCCGCAGCAAGGCCCCACTGCAGAAGAAGACCTCGCCATTCCGCCAGGTTGGTCCTTCCGAATAGCCCGGGCCTGGGGCGTAGTGATCGAATTTCACTCCGGCCAATTGCTTGGCCAGTTCTCCGGTGGGCTCTTGAGCATTTAAGAGTGATGACGGCAACGTGCCGATGAGCGTAGTCAGAATTATTAACGAGCGCACGCTGCGTAGCATTGATGGTCTCCAAAATTTGGACTGCGGTGATTCATCACCGCTTTCACATTCAGATTCATGAGCCGGACTATCTGTCAGATTGTTTCCAGACTCACCACTGCAGTAGTTCAAACATTATCCCATTGGAAAGCGGTGATGAATCACCGCAGTCCAAATCTTAGTAATCCGCGATCGACCCATCGGGCAACCGACCTCGCGTCGGCCATTCCGGTGGTTGCGGTTTCTTCGCCAGCTCCGCCAGCACCGCTTCATCGATTTCACAACCGATACCCGGGGCTTGCGGCAGCGAGGCATAGCCGTCCTTGTCGACCGTCCAGTCCTTCTTAATCAACCCGGGGGGCGTGATGCTGGGGTAATACTCGTGAATCAGGAAGAAGGGGATTGCCGCGCTGACGTGCAGACTGGCCGTGGCTCCCAGGTCGGTCGTCACGCAATGCGGGGCGAGCGGCACGTGGTAGGCCTCACCAAGCGTCGCGATCTTCCTCATCTGGGTGATGCCGCCGGTATGGGCACAGTCGACTTGCAGGATGTCGGCCACCCCTTCTTGCAGATAGGTGATGACGTCCCAGATGGTCCGGGCTTGCTCGCCCACGGCCAGCGGAATCGAAATGTGCTGCTTCAAGCGTTTGAAGACTTCGATGTTCCCCGGAACGGCAGGTTCTTCAATATAGAGCAAGTCGTAGGGCTTGATGGCGGCAGCCAGTTGGATCAGGAACGGGGGAGGCAAGGCGCAGTGCGCATCGAACATCACCATGCCGTCCGGCCCGACTTGCTTTCTGGCGTTTTCAATATTCTTGACATGCTGCTCAATCTGCTGCGGAGTCCCCGAGAATGGCATCGATCCCGCACCAATCTTGGTGGCCTTCGCCGAAGGATACATCAGGACCTTATCACGAGTCGGTCCCCCCATCAGGCGATGCACCGGGACATTCCACAGTTTGCCGGTAATATCCCACAGGGCCATATCGATGCCCGCGAGCGTATGCGTCATGAACGGCCCGCCGCGCATGTCTCGGTGCGAGCGATAAATCTTCTGCCAGAGATACTCGATCCGCGTGGGGTTCTCGCCATCCAGCAGTTCGAACATCGACCGCGCGAGGGTGGCCGCGGTCTGCGTTTCCAGTTGATCGATCTCACCCCAGCCGGTGATGCCGTGATTGGTTTCCAGCTTGAGGAAGACCTTGCGATTCACTGGGGTCGCAGTCAGCTTGGTCAGCTTGATCGTTGATGTTCGATCTCCGACATTGGCCGCCGCGTTCTTGGGATCGTCCGCAGCGACGACCTCTTCGAGGTTACTTTGAAATGCGGTCGCGGCGAAACATCCGGCCGCTAAAGTGCCCAAGGATGTCAGCAGTTCACGTCGACTGGCCATGTGGTATCTCCTGCAAGAGGCGCTTTGATTCAGGTGCGAAATCTGTCGTATATCAAGACATTTCATTGACCGCGGCACGAACACTGGAGCCGACTAATAATCCGCAATTGATCCGTCCTTCAACGTCCGTCCGGGCCACTTGTAGCTCTGCGGCTTTTTCGCTTCGGCCTCAAGGGTTTTCTCATCGATCTCAACTCCCAGTCCCGGCCCTTGTGGCAACCCGACATAGCCCTCAGCATCGACCTTCCAATCGACCTTGCCCATGCCCAGCGGATTGAAGCCGCGGTTATCGGGATAGAACTCATGAATCAGCAGCATCGGGATGGCGGTCACCACATGCAGGCTAGCGGATATGCCCAGGTTACTCGCCGTACAATGCGGAGCGAGCGGCACATGATAGGCCTCGGCGAGGGTCGCGATCTTCTTCATCGACGTGATGCCGCCCGTATGGCAGCAGTCAGGCTGCAGGACGTCGAGGCATCGATTCTGCAGATAGGGCAGCATCTCGTAGATCGTGCGATCACGCTCGCCGGCGGCAAGGGGAATCGAGATCTGTGCTTTCAGTCGTTTAAAGACTTCGATGTTGCCCGGCACCGCAGGCTCTTCAATGAACAGGACATCGTACGGTTTGATCGCCCCTGCGAGCTGAATCAGCGTCGCGGGCGGGACGGCGCTGTGCGCGTCGAACATCACCGCGCCGCTCGGGCCGACTTTCTCTCGCGCCGCCTTGATCGAGGCCACAATCCGCTCGATGTCGGCCGGGTTGCTGCTGTGTTCGAAGATGCCGGGGGGCGGAACCTTGACTGCCTGCGGAGTGTGGTAGACGCGGATGCGATCGCGACACGGTCCACCCAGCAGCCGATAGACGGGGACTCCCCACAGCTTGCCGGTGATATCCCACAGCGCCATGTCGATGGCCGCCAGCGTGTGGAGCATGAAGGCCCCGCCGCGGATATTGCGATGCGAACGAAAAATCTTCTGCCAGAGATGTTCGATCCGCGTCGGATTCTCACCGTTCAGCAATTCAAACAGCGACTCTGCGAGGACCTTGGAGACGCGGGGATCAACCCCTTTGAGATCTCCCCAGCCGACGATGCCGTGATTCGTTTCAATCTTGATGATGACGCACGGGTTGACCCAATACGTTTTCATTCCGGTGATGCGCAGGGTCGAAACCCGGTCGACCACTTGATCCGCGGGATTCTGATTGGCCCCCACGGCTTCACGCAGCAAGGAATTTCCAGCAGCCAGGACGGCAGCAGTTGACAGTAGCTCTCGGCGCGAGGGCATATTGAGGGTTCCTTGTAAAATTTGTCGTTGACCGCTCCGCGATGGCTCAGTATGTGAGCGGCACGGCGCTAGCCGCCGGTTCTTAATGTCACTGAGACGAAGAACCGGTGGCTAGCGCCGTGCCGCTCACGAGACACGGTCTGATCACCGAACGACCAGCGACTCTCTACGCATCAATGCTCGCCAGTGTATTGAGGAGTCATACAAGATTGAACCTTCAGCGATAAAGTTACAAATGCCGACCGTCGGAAGAATCCGTCTGGTTTGGTGCATTCGCGCGTCGTTATGCTATAATTGCTGATTGATTTGTGCTCCCGCCGCAGACGCCCGTACGTCCGCCAGTGATGCTCCCCAGTGACTGTAAAACCGTCCTTCTTCAAACCATTTTGCGATTTCAAAATATGCGCTCTCGATTCGCGATGTGTGGTGTGTTGGTGGCCGCGATCCTTGCGGCTTGGAATTGTCCCGTCGACCCCGCACGCCGGTTGCTCGCCGCGGAGGATGCCAAGGTGACCGATCCGGTCAAGCTGGCTCAAGGCTTGGACATCTTCAAGAACCACGTCCGACCGGCCCTGGTGCAGCATTGCGGCAAGTGTCATCTGGGCGATGACGTGGAGGGGGAGTTCGATCTGGGGACGCGCGATGCGCTGATCCGCGGGGGAACATCCAAAGCCTCCATCCTGCCGGGCAATGCCAAGGACAGCTTGCTCTACAAGATGATTGCCCATGAGAAGAAGCCCGTCATGCCGGCCAAGGCGGACAAGCTGCCCGATGATCTGATTGCGAAGATCGGCGCGTGGATTGACCTGGGGGCTCCCTATGACGAGCCGCTCGTGAAAAGTGATGGAGTTCCCGCCTGGACGCGCAAGGTCATTGCAGCTGAGTCACGTCAGCACTGGGCCTATCAACGGTTGAAAGTGGGGGCGCCACCAACTGTCGCGGATAAAGGTTGGAGCAAGAATGGCATCGACCAGTTTATCTGGCAGAAACAACAGGCCGCGGGGCTGTCGCCGAATGTCGCGGCCGACAAGCGGAAGCTCATTCGGCGGGCCTATTTCGATTTGACGGGATTGCCCCCGACTCCGCAGGAAGTCACCGAATTCCTGAATGACCCATCTCCGCAGGCGCTGGAGAAAGTCATCGATCGTTTGTTGGCCAGCCAGCATTACGGAGAGAAATGGGCTCGGCATTGGCTGGATCTGGCTCGCTTCGCCGAAAGCCACGGCTACGAACACGACTATGATCGCCCCACCGCCTATCACTACCGCGATTTCGTCATTCAGGCGTTGAACCAGGACCTCCCCTACAACACCTTCGTGAAGTGGCAACTGGCCGGTGACGAGCTGGCTCCGGACAACAATCTCGCGTTGATGGCCACCGGCTATCTAGCGGCCGGAGTCCACAGTACGCAGATCACGGCGAACGAAGTCGAGAAGCACCGTTACGACGAGATGGACGACATCCTCGCGACGACCGGCACCGCGATGCTTGGCCTGACGTTCGGCTGTGCCCGGTGCCACGATCATAAGTACGATGCCATCCCGCAGGCTGACTATTACCGCTTGCTGTCGACGTTCGCGACCACCGTGCGCACCGAGGTCGACTTGGACATGGATCCCGCCTGGTACAAGCAGGCCCTCGCCGAGTTTGAAAAAGCACATGCCCCCGTCGCAGAAGAACTTGCCAAGTTCGAGCGCGAACAGTTGCCCGGCAAGCTGGCCAAGTGGGAAGTCGAAGGAGCTGCTCAGGCCCAGTCGGCTCAGTGGCTGATCCTCGATCAGATCGAAGGGAAATCTGTCGGCGGGGCGACCTTTACGAAGCAGGCAGACGGCTCATTCCTGGCGACTGACAAGAAACCGGATAACGACACCTACACCTTCGTGGCTCAGACCGACCTGACCGGCGTCACCAGCCTGCGTCTGGAAGCTCTCACCGATCCCTCGATGGTGAAGGGTGGCCCCGGCCGGGCCGACAATAGCAACTTTGCGCTGACCGAAGTGACGGTGACCGCGGCACCCAAGAACAATCCGACTCAGGTTGAGACTTTAAAACTGTCAAACGCCCGAGCGACCTTCGAACAAAAGGGGTTGCCGGTGGCGGCGGCGATTGACGGGAATCTCGGATCGGGCTGGGCCGTCGACCCCGAATTCGGCAAGAATCAGATCGCCGCATTTGACTTCGAAAAGCCGATCGGCGGACAGGAGGGAATCGTTCTCACCATTACGATGGAATTCAAGAACAACGTCCGGCATGCGATTGGCCGACCGCGGCTCTCTGTAGGGACATCCGCGAAGCCGCTCAATCTGACTGAGCCCTCGATTGCCGCGTCGGTCGTAACCGTCTTGAAGACGCCGGTCGCTCAACGCAAACCCGAGCAAATTGCCGCGTTGACGAACTGGTATAAAACCACCGACCCCGATTGGCAGGCGTTGAACAAGAAGGTTGCAGAGCACCTCGCGAAAAAGCCGCAGCCGAAGTTGGCGAAGGCGTTGATTTCCAGCGAAGGGTTGCCCGCCATTCGGTTGCATACTCAGGGGGGCGACTTCTTCCCCGTGACCTATTACATGCGTCGCGGAGATACCAATCTGAAAGACGGCGAAGTGCAACCGAGTTACCTGCAGGCGCTCATGCGAGTCGACTCGCCGACGACGCGTTGGCCCGCAACTCCGCCCGCGGGAGCTCGCACGTCGTATCGTCGCACGGCCTTTGCCAACTGGATGACCGATGTCGATGAAGGTGCCGGTGCATTGTTGGCGCGCGTGATCGTGAACCGCTTGTGGCAGCAACATTTCGGCCGCGGTCTGGTGGCGACGACCAGCGACTTTGGGATCCGCGGCGGCGAACCAACCCATCCGGAATTGCTCGACTGGCTGGCTGGTGAACTTATTCGCAACGGGTGGAAACTGAAACCCATTCATCGACTGATGATGCTCAGCAACACCTATCAACAAAGTTCACAACTGGAAGCCGACAAGCTCGCGAAGGATGCGGATAACCTGTTGGTCTGGCGTCGTCCGAAGAAGCGTCTGGAGGCAGAAGTCCTGCGCGATGCCATTCTGCAAGTGGGCGGCATTCTGGACGAAACAATGTATGGTCCCGGCACCCTGGACACGGCCACTCGCCGCCGCAGCATTTACTTCACAGTGAAACGCAGCAAGTTGATCCCGATGTTGCAGGTGTTTGACTGTCCTGATGGATTGAGCGGTATCGGTGAGCGTCAGGCGACGACAATTGCTCCGCAGGCGTTGTTGCTGTTGAACAATCCGCAAGTGCGAGCCGCGAGTAAGGGGTTAGCCAAGCACGTCGCACCAACTGCCGAGACGCCGCTGGAGGCCGCCATCACGCAAGCGTACGAGATTGCGATGTCTCGCCCGCCGGTCGCTGACGAATTGAAGTCTGAGATCGAGTTTATTACCCAGCAGACGGCTTCGCACCAACAGGCGGGACATGCGGAGCCACGCCAACTGGCTTTGGCGGACTTCTGCCAGATTTTGCTGTGTTTGAACGAATTCGTGTACGTGGATTAAGGCGAGCGGTTAGGAATCGGGGACTGCCGACGTCAATAGCACTTAAAAGTCAAAGAATCTGAAACATGCTCAATCATATTCCGCGTTACTTTGCTGAACCGTCATCTCAGGGTGGCTCACGCCGCGACTTTCTGCAGCGTTCGGGACAGGGGCTGGGAATGTTGGCGCTCAGTAGCCTGCTGCAGCAAACGCAGGGTGCTCAAGCAGCCACGCCCCACATCATCAACCCGCTGGCTCCGCACGCACCGCATTTCCCGGTGAAGGCCAAGTCGGTCATCTGGTTGTTCATGAACGGCGGCCCCAGTCACGTCGATACCTGGGACTATAAACCCGAACTCGAAAAGCGGGACGGGAAAGAGCTGGAAGGTTTCGATAAGAACACCGGCTTCTTCACTGGCAACGTCGGCCCGTTGATGAAGTCGCCATTCAAGTTTGAGCGACACGGCCAGAGCGGTGCCTGGGTTTCGGAGATCTTCCCGCACTTGTCGAAACAAGTCGACAAGATGGCGTTCCTCTACTCCTGCTGGACTGATTCGAACAACCACTCCCCCGCGCTGTTCAAGATCAACACCGGCATGTCGCGGATGGGATTCCCGTGCGTGGGTTCGTGGGTCACTTATGGACTGGGTTCTGAAAGTCAGAACCTCCCCGCGTTCGTTGTGATGTACGACACACTGGGACGAGGCATCCCCAAGGGGCATTCGCAAAACTGGGGTGCGGGATTCCTGCCGAGTGTCTTCCAGGGGACGGCCCTCAAGCCACAGGGGGCTCCGATTGACGATCTCGAACGAAGCACCGATTTGACCGACGGCCAGCAGCGAGCGCAACTCGATCTGATCCGCCAGCTCAATCAGCGGCAACTCGCAAGTGGTCCGATTGAACCTGATCTCGCTGCACGTATCGAATCGTTTGAACTCGCCTATCGCATGCAGATGGCGGCGCCGGAAGCGATTGATGTCGCGAAGGAATCGGCCGAAACGCAGAAGCTGTACGGCCTGGATAATCCCAAGGCCACGCATTTCGCCAAGCAGTGCCTGATTGCCCGGCGCATGGTGGAACGCGGCGTGCGGTTCGTGCAGATCTACAGCGGCGGCATGGATAACGAACTGAGCTGGGACGGGCACTCGAACATCAAGGCCAACCACTCCGGCTTCGCGGCCGAGACCGATCAACCGATTGCGGGTCTGCTGGCAGACCTGGAGCGACGCGGGTTGCTGGATTCGACGCTGGTCATCTGGGGTGGCGAATTTGGTCGTTTGCCCATCGTGCAGAAGGGTGGCACCGGGCGCGATCACAATCCGCATGCCTTCACAATGTGGATGGCGGGCGGCGGTGTGAAGGCTGGCACCTTATACGGCGCAACCGACGAAATCGGACACAAGGCTGCCGTTGATCGGGTCAGCGTCAACGATCTTCACGCGACGATTTTGCACCTGATGGGCTTACACCACGAGAAGCTGACGTATCGCTACAATGGCCGCGACTTCCGGCTGACCGATGTCGCCGGGCAAGTCGTGAATCAAATTATCGCGTAGGATTTTTGGCTGGGAGGGCGAGGCTCCCGCCGAGCCTAACACGAGCTTTAGCTCGGCGTCCGCCGGAGGCATCGAATGGAGGCCTCCGGCGGACGCCGACCTGCGGTCGCCTTCGGCTCGGCGGGAGCCTCGCCCTCCCATCAACTTGAATCACATATCAACGAATTATTCACCGAAGTCGTCCCTCATGCCCCGCCCCGATGTCCGTGTTTTTCATGTCTCCGACGAACAGGCCCAGCAGACTCTGCTCGCGCTGCTGAGGCTGTGGCTGCCGGGTGAATCGTGGTCGCAGGTCCGCAAATTGCTGTCGGGACGTCATGTTCAAATCAACGGCAATCTGTGTCTCGATGAAGGCCGGCGGCCGAAGGCGAAGGATGTCGTCCGCATCCTCGATAATCCCCAGGCCACCCCACCGAAAGATGACGATGTCAAGATCCGTTACATGGATCTGCACATCGTCATCGTGGAAAAGCCTGCCGGCATGACGACGCTGCGGCATGCGGAAGAACGAGACTGGCCCAGTCGCCGCAAACAGGTCCAGCCGACGCTCGATGAGGTTCTGCCCAACGTGATTGCCCGGCATGACAAGACGCGTTTGCCCAAAGGCAAGAAGCCGCCGCGCATCCGGGCCGTCCATCGGCTGGATCGCGAAACCAGCGGCCTGATGATTTTCGCGCGGACCCCTGAAGCCGAGCAAAAACTCGTGCAGATGTTTCGCAAGCACGACATGCATCGTCAGTACGTGGCGATCGTCCAAGGTCGGTTAGAGGCCCAGACGATTACCTCGAATCTGGTGCGCGATCGCGGCGACGGCAAACGGGGGAGCACGACGTTGAAAGATGTCGGACAGAACGCGATTACCCACGTGAAGCCGATCGAATACCTGGATGGCTACACGGTTGTCGAATGCAAATTGGAGACAGGCCGCACGCATCAGATCCGCATTCACTTGTCGGAGTTGGGCCACGTCCTGTGCGGTGAAAAGGTCTATCACACGCCGCTATTCCAAAAGGCGATTCCCGACCACAGCGGGGCGTCGCGGATTGCATTGCATGCGGCAGAGCTTGGCCTGACCCATCCGATCACGGGTGAGGAGATGCATTTTAAGATGCAAATGCCCCGCGATATGGCGGAGTTGCTGAAACGGTTGCGAGCCAAGTCGGAGAAGAAATAGATTCCGGTCGATGGGAGGGCGAGGCTCCTGCCGAGCCTTACACGACCGCAGGTCGGCGTCCGCCGGAGGCCGCGTTGATGCCTCCGGCGGTCGCCGAGCTAAAGCTCGTGTTAGGCTCGGCGGGAGCCTCGCCCTCCCATCAGTATTCTCTGCCCAATCTGCCTCCGCTAAACTATCATTTCAAGCGCATTGCTGCGGTTGCACGACGTTCGATTTCGAGGGGAGATTCACATGGCCAAGTTTGCAGTCATCATTCCTGCGGCGGGAAAGAGCACGCGGTTGTCGATGAAGAACCGCAAAAAGGTGTTTCTGGAGCTGCAAGGCCGCGCGGTCTGGTTGCGGACGGCCGAGCACTTCACCAGCCGGGAAGACGTGGCCCAGACTTTGATCGTGATTTCTCCGGACGACATGGAATTCTTCAAGGAAAAGTACGCCCCGAACCTCGCATTTATGAACATCGAAGTCGTCGCGGGAGGTGCCGAACGGAGCGATTCGGTCCGCAACGGATTGGCTCGCGTGCAGACCGATGTGGAGTTTGTGGCCGTCCATGATGCCGCCCGACCGCTGCTCGCGAAGGAATGGATCGATCGCATCTTCAAGGCGGCGCGCGAAACGGGTGCGGCGATTCCCGGCGTACGCGTCACCAGCACGCTGAAGCGAGTCGGCGCAGACGGGTTGATCGAAACGACGGTCTCGCGGGACGGGTTGTGGGAGGCTCAGACGCCGCAGGTGTTTCGACGCGAGCTCTTGATGCAGGCCTTTTCGAAACAGGGCAATCTCAAGCCGACCGACGAAGCTCAACTGGTGGAACATTTTGGCCATCCGATTGCGATGGTCGAATGCTCGCCGATCAACATGAAGATCACGACCGCCGAGGATTTGCGTTTGGCGGAGTCGGCCTTGAATGCGTTGCCGAAGCCGAACTTGTTGCGGCCGTTGCATCCGTTTGCAGATGAAGATAAGTGGTCGTAGGCAGGCTTCGGCCCCGTGGCGGACGCTGCCAGCGTCCGTATCAACCGACGCTAGCAGCGTCGGCCACGGGCCACTTCGCTACCTCAAAATGATCGTATCAACGACCAAGTCCGCCGCCGATGGTGTTTCGACTTCAATGCGGTCACCAACACGCTTCCACGGCAACGGTCCGCGTAATGCGCTGACGACCTCTTTGATCTTCCGATCAGTCTCCACCGATAACTTGGTCGGTGCTTTGGATGCCTCGACATTGCCAGGGGTGAAGTTATTCAACATGACCGCCAAACCGGTGGGATGTTCAAACAACGTCACCTCCGAGGCTGGATAGCTGAACTCCGCACGCTGCCGGCCGAGGTGCGTCAACAGTGGCTTCACCAGCCACGGCTGGACCGGTCCCAATGCTCGCTGATCATCGCGGTACGCATAGCCGGGATAGAATCCCAACAGGATCGTGCGTCCCTTGCCCACCGCTTGCGAAACGGCTGCACAGCTTCCGTCAGCATATTTTCCCAGCGACTTCCCCTTGGTCGGTTCGAGCAGATACCGATGTCCTCGGGGCGCAGAGACTTTGAATTTCGCGGCAGGAAAGATGTCAGACGCAGTGAAGCTGACGGTCTCATCGGCGGTGACGGTGGATGCCGATGCGACCGTTTGGCGGGCACCAAAGAGTTCGACCGTATCGGGATTCAGGTTGTTGTAAGCATCGTACATGGCGCTGCCACCCGATCCGATTAAGAGCCCGCCCTGCTCCACCCATTTCGCAACGATCTTTAAATGCCGTTGCTCAAGGTTCAGTCCCCCCAGGTACAACACGTCGTACTTGCCCAGTTCTTCCGGATTGAGATCCTCTTCAATAATGAGGTCGACCGGAATCTGGGCCGACTTCATCGCCAGGAAGGTCCACATCCAGTCATGGTTCAGCCAGACCGTGTTGTGGTTCATGATCTCATGGGCACGGTTATAAAGGACGGCCGTGCGACGCTTCTCACGCTCACCTTTGGCGATCATCTCATCGGCCGGCCCGAGGGCATGCGTACCAATCAGCACCGACTTGTATTCCCCTTGAGCTTCGCTCCAGGAGTTGCTCCCCTCGGCCCAGGCGTCAATGGGCCCCCAGTCGTAGAGGTGCATGATGTCGATTCCCTGCGACACGCACGAGAAGATCTTGTGAGCCGAATATCCGCAGTTCGATCCAACGAAGAAGCCGGCGGGATAGCCCTTTTTACGTACCGAGGCTTCGACGATCGCCGCGTAGAAGCTGACACATTGAGTGCGGTCGGTCCCCAGTCCCCAACTGCCGCCGGTGGCCCAGTCCTCACCCCAGCCCAGCGATTGAGCCCCGGCGCGGCAGAGCAGGAACCAGTCCACGGAGTTCATGGTGTCGCCCGTCAGAAACACCGGATGGGGCGAGTAATTATTGTAGACCGCGGCGTTCTTGAACTTCGCTTCGGCATCTTTGACCGCCTTGGCGTATCCGGCGATTGTGGCCTGATGGCAGTAGCGATGCGAATGGTAATAGAGCCGTCGTTCAAAGCGGCCCGGATTCTCCGGCATCGCAGCCAGACAGGTCAAACGCTCGAGGCTCGGTACGCCCAACAGTTCGGTGACCGTCAATCCCTGTAGTTCGGCCTGCTGCTGGAGATAGACTCGAAACTCCGCCAGCAACAACGGGCTGTTGTTGATGGTGCTGGCTGGTGTGAACGTGGAGATTTCGTCCTCGTTCTGAATCTTGGTCATCGTGCTTTCGTCGAACAAACCAAACTTTTCGATGACGCTGGGCGGCGCACCAGCCACCCAGTTCACCCCCAACCGGGCGAGCATCTCCGCGGCCTGTTCGCGATGAGCTGGACCGACACGGCAACTGCTCAGAAAGAGCAAGTTCTTGGGCCGCGGATGGTCCTCTTTCAATCCCATTTCCGCGGCGGCCTCGTTCGCCCATTTGAAATAGTTGGTCACCAATTCTTCTTCGGGCAGGACCCCCTTCAGATGCTCGATGTTCCAGATGCCCCAGCGCGGCTTCTGAGCTGGGTCGAGGTAATTCAGCGAGCCATGCGGCACGCGGAACATGATTTGTCCCGCGCCCATATCGGTCTTCAATGAATGCACCACGGCGGCTTCGTGGGGGAACCAGGCGAACTGAACTTCCACAGGCCCTTCCGGAACATTCTGTAGCCCGACTCGGCACGTCGACCACGGACCAGATCCCAACACAATGGCATCGGTCGCGTTGATGAATGGCGACCAGGCATCACCAGGAATGTCCGCCACGGCGCCGACTGGCTGGCCCCAGCTCGGTTGACCGGACGACGTGGCCCGAGGCCAATGGTACGTGACGCCCGCCGAGACGCCATATTTCACCCGCTTCGACATCGGCTTGGCCGGACGGAATCGCAGGAAGATACTCTGCAGCGTATTGTCCTTGCTGAGGGGCGAAAAGCTCGGGCGGAAGCTCATGCTGGGCGTGAGGAACACGGCACTCACTTGCACGTTGGGTTTCTTGGCCTCCAGTGAGATCTTGTACGCACCACGAGCCAAATCCAAGTCCCAATACTCCCACACCGGCATCTCGCGGTCAGGGATCGTGTTGAGTTGCAATTGCGACTCAACGCGGATTGGCAACTGGGCTTCCTGTTCCTTCCCCTGCTCGCCATCCACCAACGTGATCGCACCGTACTCATGATTCTTGGCGTCGACGGCGTCTGCCTCTGGATCGGCCGGTGTGATTCGCAGCGTCACTGGCCGTTTCTCGAGCATGCTCAAGACATGTCGCAGGAAGACCCGGTACTTCCCCTTTTCAGGAACTTGCACCAAGGTCGAAATGGGCTGATCTCCCAACGGCGAGACCATGCCACGGGTGGCTGCCCAGGCATATTTCGTTGAGTCATCCTTCGCGGGACGCTCGGGCCGCACTGGCCGCCAGGTTTCGACGAGTGACAAGTGGCTGAGCTTCATCCCTGCCAGATCACTTTGTTTCTTCCCCTCGTTCAAATCATCGAGGATGTCGAGTTCGCCCGGTTTCTCTTCTTTCTTGAGACCCTCGAGATCCTGGGCGAAGGTGCTGAGTGGCATGCAGAACCAGGCTGCTGCGATCAACAGGGCAACTGTGGCCGACGCTGCTAGTGTCGGTTGAGCGAACAACCAATTCCTCAACGATTTCGCAGACGCTGGCAGCGTCTGCCACGGGGCCGGATGGCGCATATCGGATTACTCCGGACTCGAAAGAGGAAGAATGTAGAGGAAGCCTTGAACGTCAGCCGCCAGCAAGGCAGGACCCGATTTCACTGGTCCGTCCTTAATCTCTGCCAGCAGATTTTCTTCAGACTCGACAGCCTGAGGAACAGGCCAAGAGTAGGAGAGCTTGTCGGCATACAAGAGTGGCCCGGTCAGTTGGGCCCCCACGAGCAGCGTGCGAGTCGGATTCAAGTCCTTCGGAGACAGCAGCGTCACCGTGCCTTGCAGATCGCTGCATGCCAACAGGGGCTCGGGACGGCTGTTGATCATGGACACCGAAACCAGCCAAGTCGGCCATTGGAGGTCGTTCTGGACTTTGCCTGACGTCAGATCAACCAGCAGCAGTCGATTGCTTTTAGTCACCAGCACCACTTGCTTGCCGACAATCAACGGTGATTCCAGCAGGACATCACCCACGGGACATCGCCAGTGTTCTTTCCCCGTGGCCACATCCACCGCGACCAGCGTTTCAGCGGTATTGGAGAAGACCAGCACACTGTCGCCGGCGGGAACGATCTTGCCGTACAGAGATCCCGGTAAGCGGCTTTCCCAACGGACCTTGCTATCCTTAGCCGAGCGGGCGACCAGGCGGCCCGTGACCTGACCGTAGATCACGTCATTGTCAGTCAGCAATGGGCCGGCGCTGACGGCGTCCGACTCTTTTGTCTCCCACACGGATTTGGCCTCGCGTAGCAGCGACACGGTACTCGCGTTGGATGTAACAAAGTCGGCGCTCGCACTGGTGCTGAACCGATGCCGAACGTCAGCTGCCGCAGGAGCCAGCGCTGTGATCTTGCCAGACTCCCAGTTGAACTCGGCCAGCGCCGGTCGGTAACGCAAGAGACGTGCAATTCCCTTTTCATTGGGCAGCGCAGTGTACTGAGGAATTGGCAGATAGCCGGGCGGCTTCACCATGGGTTCCGTCGTCCACGTTTTCTTGCCCTGGACCAGATCGAAGACCGCCAGTTCCTGATTCAACAGGCAGGCCAATTTCCCGTCACTAATTGCTAACAACTCAACGGGATGCCGGGCAATCTGCGAAAAGTCGCTGACCCCGCGATTGCTTTTGACGTAACGAAAGAGCCTGACGAGGTGTTCGTGATAAGTCTCCCAGGGAACGTGCAGCTTCGTGACCACATATTCCTTCTCACCGTCACGCAGCTTGAGACGAAAAGAACACGCCTGATCTTCGACCTTCACTTCACAGATGGCCGAACTACCACCCGCTTCGGCCGCATTGGAAACAGGACCTTCAGCTCTAGCTGTCGGCACCCAGCCCGCTTCGAACGCTGCGGCATGGGCCATGACTTCCATGGACGGCAGAACCAGTTCCGGAGCCAACGTCTGTGCGTCGTCCAGGTTGGATGTTTTGCTGGTCGCAACGGTGTCCGCCGCGCTGGACTCCCAGCGCACGACACTCAGTGCCAATGTCCCCTCGGTTGACGGCCGCTGCAGATGATCCTGATACCCGACGCGTAGAGCGCCGAGAATGCTGTCGGTCGGCCAGACCCAGGCCGCGACGCCGGCGGGCAACCAGACCTCACGAAACGGGATGTGGGTCGCCATCGAGATGGAAC
This sequence comes from Planctomycetaceae bacterium, assembly GCA_021732415.1. Classification (GTDB taxonomy): domain Bacteria; phylum Planctomycetota; class Planctomycetia; order Planctomycetales; family Planctomycetaceae; genus JAKFVC01. The sequence goes on along the minus strand of JAKFVC010000293.1, from coordinate 6,658 downwards.
CCTGCGGGCCGTCGAACATGAAGGCGTACGTGTCGGCCTGACCTTTGAAGCCGACCGTCACAACACTCACCCATTGACTGCGATCCACACCGGCAGGGAGTTGGTTCCAGGCACCTTTGGTCTCGGCGGGCGCTGCTTTACACCATGTTTCTCCCGCCAGTTGAGCGGCAAATTCTTTGGTGGTCGGTGGTGTCAGTGTGATGTTGTCCAACGGGAACGAGGACACAGCCAGTTTGGGGGGCTGAGCTTGCAGGCTGCCGATATTCAGACACAGGCAGGCAGTGATGATCCAGCAGACGTGGCGAATGGACCGGGCAGACAGATCAACCACGAGCAGGCTCCGCGGTGGAGTTGAAAACAATGCAGTTTAAGAGTGAACAAGGCCATCATATCTGACGTTTGTGCCAGATAAAAGTACGCTGATTGGTTCGGGGGGGAATATAGCTACGACACGTATTCGCAATTGCCTTTCAGCCCAGAGGGCGGAGATACGAAATCTCCATCTCACGAGACACAAAAAAACGGCCGCAGTCGACATCCTTCGATGCTGACTGCGACCGTTGAAAATCTCAACTCACAACTAAATCAATTCTTCGATCGGGCGTCCCTCGTTGAGGATCTGCAGAGGCCGGCGGCCTTGATCGTAGAAGGACTGGTTGTAGTCAATTCCCAATGTGTGATACATCGTCGACAACAGGCAGCCGGGTGAGGCCGCCTTCGTGGCGGGATATTCGGCGCGCGCATCAGTGGTGCCAATCATCTGGCCCATGCGCAAGCCGCCACCCGCGTACAATACGGACATGGCTCCGGGCCAGTGATCTCGTCCCGCACCACCGTTGATGCGCGGGGTGCGACCGAACTCGCCGAAGGTCATCACCAGGACGTCGTTCTGCAAGCCGCGGTCGTTCAAGTCCTGGACCAGAGCCGCGACGGCTTGATCGTATTTCGGCAGCAGATTCTTCTTGAGTTGCGAGAAATTGTCGCCGTGAGTATCCCAGCCGCCGCCGGCTTGAATCGTCACGTAGCTGACACCCGATTCGACCAACCGGCGAGCCAGCAGGCAACTTTGCCCAAGGTCGTTGCGGCCGTATTGATCTCGCAGACGAGGATCTTCGGCTTGAATATTGAAGGCCTTCACGGCGCGATCGTTAGTGATCATCTCCATCGCGTCGCGATAGAACTTGTCCAGCCCCAGCAGATCGCCCTTGGTGTCGACATCGCGCCGGATCGTATCGAGATCGGTCAACAGACCACGGCGGCGATCCAGACGCTCCTCGGTCACTCGGCCAGGCAACTTCAGGTTGCGAACCTTAAAGCCTTCTTGATTGGGATCGTCATCGGGAGTGAACGGGTTGTAGGAAGCGCCCAAGTAAGCTGCATTCCCCAGTCCCAACCGACGCGGCAGGGTGACATAGGCGGGCATGCCGGCGACATTCGCACCCTTGGTTCGGGAGACTACCGAGCCGCAGGCGGGATAGATGTTGTCGTTGACTTCGATCGTCGGCTGATAGCCGGTCAACATCCACTGCGAGCCCATTCCGTGCCCCGCATTGGTATGCGTGCCCGAGCGAACCACAGCCAGCTTGTCGAAGATCTTCGCTTGCAGCGGCAGGTGTTCGCTGATGCGGATGCCCGACACGTTCGTGTCGATTTCCTTGAATTCACCGCGAAACTCAGCCGGAGCATTCGGCTTGAGATCGTACATATCAATATGACTGGGCCCACCGGCCAGCCAGACTTGAATGACGGCTTTCTTGCTGGTTGAGCCACCGGTCTCGGCCGCAGCCGCGTCGAGACGCAACTGATCGGCCAGCGTCAGGCCGCCGGCCGCCAGGGCACCCACGCGCAAGAAGTTGCGGCGGGAGACCCCGTCACACGTTCGCACGGTACTTCCGAATAGGTCGAGCATAGCGAGATCCTCTTCGCAACAATTTGGACTGCGGTAATTCATCACCGCGGTCCAAATTTGAAATCTCAAATTTGAAATCTCAAATTTCTAATGATTGAACATGAACTCTTTCGAGTTTAGTAGACTCCACAAGACATCTTCCAAAGCCTGCTGACGCTCACCAGAAAACTTCGTGAGGTAGCTGGCAGTCTTCGTCATCTCCGCTGGTGCGGGGAGGCGGCCCAATGTCGCGAGATACAGCTCTTCAATACACTCGGTATCTGTTTTCTTGTCTTTCACCAACGCCGCAATGCGACCATTACCGTCGCTGATTCTGTTTTCGATTTCATCTGAGTTCGCGAGCAACAGGACCTGGCCCAATGTCGCGTTCGAGGACCGTTCGCATTCACAGCCGGTGACTCGACGAGGTCTGTCAAAGGTATCCAGGAAATACGAACCAAAGCCTTCATGCGGCAGATCAATGGCCCGTGCCGACGACGCCATGTTGTCGAACCGCGCCTTGCTGCCCGTCGCTTGAGTCACCGCATCATGGAAAACTTCGGCGACTAGCCGGCGGCCATAGAACCGAGCGTAATTCTGCTGGTCGTACTTATTGCCGTCAGTCGGCTGCGAATCTAATTGATAGGTGCGGCTGGTGACGATCTCACGAATCACATGCTGCATATCGAACTTGTGGTCGCGAAAATCCTTGGCCAGCGCGTCGAGCAATTCGGGATTCGATGGCGGATTGGTTTCTCGCATATCGTCGATTTGATCGACCAGGCCGCGGCCGAGGAAATGTCCCCACAGACGGTTCACCATGACTTTGGTGAAATAGGGGTTATCCGGACGAACCATCCAGTCGACCAGGCCATGTCGCGGGTCTTGTTCGGGAGTGAAAGTCGCTTTGTCGCCACCGAGGTATTTGGGTTCGGGCGACTGTCCAGTCAGCGGGTTGCGGTCTCCCAAGGTGACGCGCGGTGCAGAGAAGTACGGGGGCGGCTCGCCAAAACTCTTGCGGCCCAGGCGGGTAAAGAAGCCGGCCAAGCCGTAGTAGTCTTCCTGGCCCCATTTTTCGTAGGGATGGTGATGGCAGCGAGCACACTGCATGCGGATTCCCAGGAACACCTGTGCCGTGTCAGCAGTCACTTGATGCAGTTGGTCGTCGCGAGATTGCCAGTACCAGTTGATGGCGGGAGCATCCTGCCATTCACCAGCGGCGGCAATCACGCCTCGCACTAGTTCGTCGTAGGGACGATTGCGGGCGATGAGATCCTTGATCCAGTTCTGGAAAGCGTACGACGCCTGGGTCGATCCCGCGAGATTGGAATTTCGCAGGATGGTGCCCCACCGCATCGCAAAGTAGGCGGGATAGTCGGCAGTCGCCAACAAGCGATCAACAGCTTTGTCACGCTTGTCGGTGGACGTGTCGGCGAGGAACGCTCGGACTTCTTCTGGAGTCGGCAATCGGCCGCAGAGATCGACCGTGACACGACGCAGGAAGGTGGGATCATCGCAGACGGCAGACGGCTGCAGTCCCAGTTTCTTCCACTTGGCTGCGACCAGTCCGTCGATGTAATTCTTGGGGGCGAATCCGGCGATTTCTGCCAACGGAGCACCGTGTGGCACGAGGGCCCGGAACACCGCAACTTGACCCATGTAACGGGCCATGACTGTGGCTTCACCGGTCTGGCCGTTGCATTGCACCAAGCCTTGTTCGGAGACTGCGGCGACTGGATCCAGATTGCTCGCAAACTGCGTCTCGGCGGTGATGTCGCGGACGGTGTCATCAGAGTACGTCGCCAGGACCGCCAACTGCTGCTCGGCACCGGTACGCATCAGACGTTCGGTTGGGAACATCTTGATATTCACCAAGCGAGCGGCGGTCGCGGCTGAGCGGGGAGATCCTTGTTCTATCCAGCGCTGAATCAGATGATAGGCCTCGGTGCCTGGTTCGATCCGTCGACCACCGCCGTGCGGAGCCTGCCCGGCCGCTTTACGCAGCAACAGGCTGCGATCAGAGGCAGTTTGGGAAATGCGGCGACCGCGTCCTTCTTGTACGAGAGCTTGATAGTCGAAGTCGGTGTCGAAGCCGAACAGCGACAGCTTGAAACCGTTCTGACCGCTGGCCTTTCCGTGACAACCACCCGCATTGCAGCCGAAACGACTTAGCAGGGGCTCGATCTCATTCGAGAAATCGATCTGGCGTTTGTCGTCGAGAGCGGCAATGCGTGTCGGTACGCGCAGTTCTTGAGACTGAAACCGGACCAGGATCTCGGCAGAACCGGCGGCCAAGGGCGTGACAAAACCGCGGGAATCCACTTTCACGACTTGCGGATTGGTCGAAGTGTAGGTCGCCTGGCGAGTCACGTCGGATTGATCCAGACTGACCACCAGTTGTCGCCGGGCATGGGCGTCGGACAACTCAACTTGAGTCGGAAAAATCTGCAACTCCGCCGCGCTGAGCGGCAGGGCGCTCAACCCGCATAAGCAGGCTGCAATTCCGATTCCGAGCCAATTCTGCGAGGCACGCATGGGCTGGACCACGAGGTTAATCTGAAACTACGGTTAATCTGCACTACTAGTGCTAAAACTCGGCTGGATGCTCCAGCGAAGCAATCTGTCGCGTGTGGGCAGGCGGACCGTCAACTCAACACCGCACTGCGAATGGCATGTCGTCTGGCAGGGCAGGCAAAACTTCGCTTCACCGAAAATCTTGCCTGATCGGTCGTGTCGCTTCATCTCAGCTTAACACATCAATCGATGACCATATTGTAGATCATCGTCTAAATCCAATGCAAGTATGAACTTTCGGAGCTTGCTGTACTGACAGTTTCGGGAAGTCGAGCACGCCAACTTTGCGGACTCGATTCGATTTCTCAGCGTCCCAAGGGGAATTTCACAGATCTCAGATTTTTGAAGATGAAACTCTCTGGGCCAGAAAACTCTGCGAACAGCACAACCTCATCCATATAGTGTTGCCTCAGAATAGCGATCCGTTTCACAAAAAAACTTGGCACCAAATGGCGTAACTGCATATTGGAAAAGATCGATATGTCAAAACACTCGCGACAATGGTCGACTGCGCGGGAGCATGATATACTCGGATCAGCTGTGGAGAAGTGCGTCGAAACGTGTTCGCAAACCGTCGTGTTCCGCGTGGCCTGAGTGCTATTCGGGCGGTCGCCGGAGCGTTTTCCATGAATTTGGTTCGGGTCTGTTGTCAGAACGGGGTGCCATCATGCCGTTGTTTGAAATCGAAACGAACGCACACATCATGATCGGCTGGGCCGACTCTAAGGAAGGTGCCGAGCATATCGCTCAGGAGAACTATCCCGGCGAAGACGTCGTGCGCGTGACCAAACGTCCGCGTGATGTCTGGGTGATCTCGAAGCGATTGCTGGGGATTAAGGACACCGTGAGCCCGTGTGATACGGCTCGCGATTGTCTGGCTCGGGCCCAGGGTGATAAGGTTCACGCGATTCGGCTTTACATGCTAGATACTGGTGTGGATTTGCATGAAGCTCAGCGCGTGATTGAGACCAATATGTCACTCGGCTGGTGATGTGTTCGTAGGACGGGTCTCCTGGCCCGTCCGAGCCCGTAACCTTCGACGTCGCAAACGATCGATCCTCGCGAGGTGCGCGTGGCGCGCGGCTTTGTTCAATCAGGCGTGTTTCGCTCCAATAAACTCTTCTTCGGGTGCCACTGGCTCGGCCAGTGCATTTTCCGGACAGGGAATCGATAGACACTCGGCACTGGCATAGCCAGTGGCACCCGAATTCTGCTGTATTGAAGCGTTCGTCAACCGCTTTGCCAAATTGAGCCGTGCGCTGCGTGGCATTCGCGCGGGATGAATACCGTTTGACGACGATGGTTACGGGCTCAGACGGGTCTGGAGACCCATCCTACAATTGCGGCATGCTGCTGAGTGTCTCATTTGATCCGCCGATCTGCTAACCTACGGCTTCTGCGCGCGGCTTGTAGGTCTTGAAACAACTCTCGGTGGGTTCATCGCATGATTTTGGAAGGGATTGTCACCAGTATTGATCCCGAAGGGCTGGTGAATTTCGCTCCGATGGGGCCATACGTCGAACCCTCGTTCGCCACGTTGCGATTGCGCCCTTATAAGACTTCGCGGACCTACCAGAATCTCAAACTGCACGGGCAGGGAGTCTTTCACGTCACCGATGATGTGTTGCTGCTGGCCCAGGCGGCCATCGGGGGCCTGAACCAGTTGCCTGAGATCTTCCCCGCCGCGCAGGTCAAAGGGCAGGTCATCAAATCGGCCTGCCGCTGGTATGAGTTCGAAGTCACCGAACTGGATGACTCGCAAGACCGCACCAATATCGTCGCACGCGTGGTTCACATGGGGCGGCTGCGAGATTTTGTCGGCTTCAATCGCGCCAAACACGCGGTCCTGGAAGCGGCCATTCTGGCGACTCGCGTGCATCTGCTCAAACGAGATTACATCATGCAGGAGTATGATCGGCTGCAGATTCCCTTGGAGAAAACCGCGGGAGCTGCGGAGTTGGAAGCGTTTGCGCTTCTACGCGATTTCGTCCAGCGTCGCATGGATGAGCTTGAGACGTAATCCCACTAAGCGCTCGTGCCAGAGAAAACTGGTGAGCCCCCGCCCTGACCGGCGTGTCGATTTAGTTTACCCTTCTCTTGCCCAGTTTGAAGCCGTGCGCTAGATTGCGGACCAAAGGAGCCGCAGATATGGGTTGGGCCAGTGCACCACAGAAGCGTGATCAGATGGTGTTGTTC